>JAAERC010000052.1 GCA_024230695.1 Candidatus Zixiibacteriota bacterium | reverse complement strand
GGTGGACTTCAAACCGCCGTTGTTATCTATGATTTAAATAGTGGACAGGATGAGGTCGAACGAATCAGAAATGCTCTCGATCTCAAAGATGAAGCTTTTGTCGGTAAAACCGGAATAATCAATGATATTCCCCTGCGGTTTCCTAACGAGCCAGTCCGCCACAAGGCACTTGACCTTCTCGGTGATCTGTTTTTAATCGGAGTGCCAATAAAAGGACATATTCTGGCCGCCCGCTCCGGGCATAAGGCTAATGTGGCTCTTGTTAAAAAGATAAGAGCCCTTTATAAAAAGAAAAAACTTATTGGCAAATATCAAAAATCTACCAACTCTCCAACTTTAGATATCAACGGCATCATGGAGATCTTACCGCATCGCTATCCATTCCTGTTAATAGATAAGATTCTTGAATTGGAACCGGAAAAACGGGTGGTGGCAATAAAAAATGTTACTTTCAATGAACCGTTTTTCCAGGGGCATTTTCCGGATCATCCGATTATGCCGGGTGTCCTTATTATGGAAGCACTGGCGCAGGCAGGTGGTGTGTTACTATTGGAGGCGGTTGGCGATCCAAAAACAAAATTGGTTTATTTTCTATCAATGGACAAAGTCAAATTCCGTAAACCGGTCCTGCCGGGTGACACCCTTCGACTGGAACTTGATATGGTATTCTACCGTCGTGGCATATGTAAGATGTTAGGCAAAGCGATGGTCGGGGATATTTGCGTTGCCGAAGCTGAATTGATGGCTAAGGTTATTGATAGATGAGCCAGATACATCCAACAGCAATAGTCAGCGGTAAGGCAGAAATCGGCAATGATGTTATAATCGGTCCTAACGCTATTATTGAAGCCGATACTAAAATCGAAGACAATGTTACAATTGGCGCCAACTGCCTTGTAGCACAGTACACTGAACTTAAAAAGAACGTCACTTTATTTCATGGAGTAGTTGTTGGAACTGTTCCGCAGGACTTGAAATTTGGCGGCGAAAAGACAAGATTAGTTATTGGCGAGGGAACTACTATTCGCGAGTATGCTATGCTCAATCGTGGTACAGCCGAATCCGGTGAAACAGTTATTGGAAAAAACTGTCTATTGATGGCCTATACTCATGTTGCTCATGATTGTTATGTTGGCAATAATGTAATTCTGGCTAACTCCGTAAATCTGGCTGGACATATTGAGATCGATGATTTTGTTATCATTGGCGGAGTAGTCCCGGTTCATCAGTTTGTTAAAATCGGTGTCCATGCAATGATCGGCGGTGGGTTTCGGGTTCCTCAGGATGTCTGCCCGTACGCCATGGCTGGTGGTTATCCATTAAAAGTTGCGGGACTCAATCGGGTGGGACTTAGTCGTAGAGGTTTTAAAAGAGAATCACTTCAAGTTTTACAAAAAGCTTTTAAGATATTGTTCTTCTCAAAATTGAACCGGACGCAAGCGGTGGAAAAGATCAAAGCCGAGCTCGAACAAACCGATGAAATCAAAGTGATCCTCGAATTTATTAAAAAATCGACCCGTGGAATGACTATTTAAGGGCTGATTTTAAAACATATCCTCATTATTAAGGTAGTTTGACAGAAAATGGATAAAGTCAGAACAGCTGTAATTGGAGTTGGACACCTGGGGCAGTATCATGCCCGATGGTATAAAAACATTGAAGAGAGTGAACTTGTTGGTGTCTATGATACCGATTCAAATAAATGCGATGAAATAGCTGGGAAATATGAGGTCTCTTCATTTAAAAAACTGTCGGATATATATGGAAGAGTTGATGTCGTCTCAATTGCAACACCGACCATATATCACCATGAAGTTGCCAAAGAAATCATAAACAATAATATATCATGTCTAATTGAAAAACCGATAACATCAACGGTTGAGCAGGCCGAAGAATTAATAAAACTGGCCGAAGAAAAATCAATAAAACTGACAGTTGGTCATATTGAACGGTTCAACCCGGCAGTCCAGGCTTTAAAATCTTTTGATATTAAACCCCGCTTTATTGAGGCTCATCGTCTCGCCGCTTTTGACCCGCGCGGAACCGATGTTGCCGTTATTTTGGATCTGATGATTCATGATATTGATCTGTCATTGTACCTGACAAAATCTAAAGTAAAATCAATTGATGCCTCGGCTGTTTCGGTGATTTCTGATAATGCGGATATCGCTAATGCCCGTCTGACATTTGAAAACGGTGCTGTCGCGAATCTGACCGCAAGCCGTATTTCATTGCGGGCGATGAGAAAACTTCGTCTCTTTCAAAAATCTGGTTATTACTCTCTGGATCTGGCCGAAAAACGTGCCGATGTTTACCGTCTTGCCGATGATAACCTTGCCGATCAATCCGG
>JAAERC010000051.1 GCA_024230695.1 Candidatus Zixiibacteriota bacterium | reverse complement strand
TCGATTAAAGACTACATTTGGATTACTGGACATTTTATCCTCATTTGATCAAAGTGATCAACTTTTTTTCTTAGTAACTTTATATTTTTTTATTAACTCACGGACCTTATCTTTGACCTCTTCAGGGGTCGGGACGATCCCACCGGTACGCCCAAAAAACTCAATTGGTTTAATACTTCTGGTACACCGTTCAACATCCTCGACCATCTGACCGGTGGACATCTCAATATCAAGAATCGCGAGAATATTTGATTTCTGTGCTTCCTTTAGCATTTCCTTTTCGGGGAATGGATAAAGCGATATCGGTCTCATCAAACCAACACTGATTTTTTCTTCTTCCAGTTCATCAATAGCAGTTTGACATATCCGTGCCATCGTTCCAAAAGCGGTAATCAGTATTTTGTTCTTTTTTGATACTTTATACAGTTCGTATTTAACTTCGTTTTTTCTGATTTCCTTATATTTTTCTTCCAATAACAGGCAGTTTTCCTCAAGTTTTTTACCATCGAGAAAAAGCGATTTAACAATCCGCGGTTTCCGTTTATCGGCACCATTAAGCGCCCAATCTGATTTGGTCGGATCGTTTTCCTTGCAATATTCTTTTGGGAATTCGACCGATTCCATCATCTGGCCAATCATACCATCGGCAACAATCATTACTGGGCCCAAATATTTTTCGGCAATATCAAATGATTCGATCATCAGATCGACCGCTTCCTGCACCGATGCCGGTGCCAGCACGACAAGACGATAATCGCCATGACCGCCGCCTTTGACCGCCTGAAAATAATCTGACTGAGCCGGTAGGATCCCTCCAAGCCCTGGACCGCCGCGCATAATATTTAACAGTACAACCGGTAAATGAGCACCAGCCATATAAGAAATAGCTTCCTGCATAAGACTAACACCGGGACTGGATGATGTTGTAAAAACTCGTTTCCCGGTTGACGCGGCACCAAAAAGCATGTTACCAACGGCAACTTCCGATTCAGCCTGCACAAAATTTCCGCCGACCTGTGGGAGTCTCCAACAAAGATATTCGGCAACCTCGCTCTGCGGTGTTATTGGATAGGCAAAGTAGTTCAAAGCACCAGCCGCAATCGCCGCCTCGCCAAGAGCTTCATTACCTTTCATTAATTTTTTTGCCATGATCTATCTCCAAACTTAATATTCAAACGGTATATATTGTGTTCCATGAGTAAAAACATCAATCGCGACATCGGGACAAGTGATAGCACATATCTTACAACCGATACATTTAGTCGGCTCATGCACACAAGCAATGAAAAAACCTTTTAGATTTATCTCTTTTGACATCGATATGATCTGCATCGGACAGGCCTGTACGCACAACTCACAGCCTTTGCAATATTTTTTGTCAATTCGTATTCCGGGCATATCTATTATATCCTTTATTTAATTTACTATTTTGTTCCTCTCTCCCACGGCTTTAGCATTGACCGGGTCAGAGGTAATATAGGACAATTTAGTTTATCTATATCACTATTTTTTAAGAGATTTTCCTTAACACTAATAAATTTAATGGGTAAACCTGTTTTTTTGCCAAGACTATTTACCAGATCAAATCCTTCTTTGATAATTGCATGGTCAGTTTCGTCAATAAGATGGCTGTTTGAGATAAGTCCGGCAAATTTTAATTTGCTTGTATATTCAATTCGTTGCATGGTTGCCAGCGATGTTTCAACATCTGCAGTCGCCGGACGACGGCTATTAACTACAAATAACATCTCATAATTTTTAGTTTTATCATTAACATTTAATGACCCAAGAGCCTTGGTGCCTTGAGAATCTCCGCCAACATCAAGAATAATAAAACCGTTAATATTCTCAATTGCTCCTTTGACTTCAGGAAGTAAAATCGGTAGATCTGCATGAAACTGTTCTCCACTCGGCGCTATTGCGCGGACACCAAGTTTTTCCAATTCACTGACTGCTTCGCGCGATCTGAAATATGGATTAACCAGATCAAGATCAACAATTGTCACGGGATTTTTATAAGATATTGTCAGGAATTTGGCAAGATTGACAGAGACTTCAGTTTTACCACTGCCAAAGCCGCCAACAATAATAATGATCTGTCGGGAAAAAGATGGATAATTCGGTTTAGACGAACCTGACATATAACCGTTTTCCTTTATCGCCGTCGCGGTTAACATTGCTTCCTGCCGAACATTCCCTCCCTTGAGTTAATCTGAGATGATTCAAATAAGAGGCTATCTCAGATAAGAAACGATAAAAATATCAGCCCTTAGAATATGGCAAAAACCGGGGCGCAAGTCAAGCTCATTGTGAAATATATCACTATGTTATTTTATGAAAATTATTAAAACAGTCTATTCTGATTGAGAATATTTGAGTCTCTCAAGAAATGAAAAGCCTTTATCTCCATAATACTCTTCACTTTTGCGATAGACCTTATCTTTTAAGGCATCACGAAGAGTAATAAATTGATATCCCTTGTCGGCTATCTCTGTGATGATATCATCCAATAATAGGCTATTAATCCGATTTGTTCGAAATTGTATAATATGCCGGATCGGACGTCCGACAACTTCTTTGGCTAAATCCTCAAAATGTGCCAGTCTTTCAGTTAGATGATTAAGATATTCCTGCCGAAGATAATGCAAATCGAGACTATCGCCGGATTTCAAGATCTTCTCAAGTGACATATTATAGACAAAATCTTCGGCTGTGATTGAAACATGGGCAATACGGGTATTCATCTTGACCAACTGCTCAACAATAGTTAGTTTTGCTTTGGCATTGGATGCATAATGCAGATATGGGAACCTGAAAAACCTTATCGATTGCTTATATGTTGAGACCAGGTCCTCGATAGCTTCCTTGCCTTTGATGATATCGGAAATAAACAGTCCCATCGGCATACCCAGTATCTCCTGTCCGGTATATGTGTGGTAACCAAGGGTCTGATCATTTTCCAGCCAGCTGACAATACTTTCCCAATCCTCACCCTCAACATATTCGCCAACCACAAAACCTGTTGCGGGAACATTTCGTTTTTTTAATGCGGAAAGAATAGCACTATTAATATCACTTCTTTCTTTGATACTATAAATCTGTTCACCCGGTAGATTATCAAAAGTAATAGCAATTTTTTTTGATAGTGGTTTTTTGGTGATAATACTTTTTATACTGGACTTAGTTGTGTCAGATTTTTCTTCCTGTGAAAATCCAATACAAAAAATCAACAAGAAGAGTAAAATCGAGAATAATCCGGTTGTGTATAATTTTTTCATGTATGATTAATAATATAAAAGATCGTATTTGGTCAACAAAAATATCTTATTTGTTATTATCCTCCGCCCGCTTTTTTAATTGAACTTACAAGATGTCTAAGAAACGGCATAAGGGTCGAATCCTGGTAGGCATAACCGGCATAAATGTTCGCGTATTTATGGGCTGACTGGAAATCCCTTTTCTTTATATATGCTTGAGATAGCATATAGTACCCAATAACTTTGGTGGAATCGATTTTCAGCATTTTCTCAGTATAAAATATTCCGGAATCCGGTTCATTTTTTCGAAAATAAACAGCCGCGATTCCCTCAGGATGATTTGAGTCACCGCTGTTTAATTCATATGCGGTGTAAAAATCTTTCAGAGCATCATCATACTGCTTTATATACAAAAGGATCTCACCGCGATAACCATAGAGATAATCAGCATAACTCTGTAATTGGATCGCTTTACTTGCATGTTCCAGAGCTTTGGCATAGTTTTTCTCATCCACATAGAGATCCTTGAGGACAACATGATAGTTTTGATCGAAGCGGTCCTTTAATGTCCCTCTGAATATTGTCCAGGCTTTTTCAATATTGCCTCTCCTGATTTCGCCTATGGCCCAATCAAAGCGGCTTTTAGAAAATGGATACTTATTGTAAGTAACCTGAAGTGAATCTGCTTTTTCATTTAGATCATTATCGAGATAATATTTATTTAGAATAAAAATAGAGGAAAATGATTTTTCCAAATCAAGGTCAATCATATATTCAATATATTCTGTAGAGTTTTTCTCATTAAGATTTGTTAAAAAATATGGTATTGGTAGTAATATCAATAAAATTAAAATTGGAATAAATAATCGCTTAACAGTGGGCAATGCTGAATCATGGATCATAATGATAAAAACAATTGACAGGGCACAGGTCGAATTTGAAAACAGATCCCAATCGCGGGCCAATGTTAATTTGGGGTCTATTACAAAAAGAAATAATAACGAGCCAATAGCCGCGATTGAAAGAAATGCCGTTTCCTTTTTGTGAATCAATCGAGGAATATATTTAATTGACAGCACAAACAACAATGGCAGTAATGATGATAAAAGTAGTAGTTGGTTGACGATATCAAGTAAATGCGGCCAACTAAATAAAGAATAAACTGGATAAATCGGCTTGCCACTAAAAAACGGCAGAAACATATTTTCAAAATAAAGGTTTGTGTTATA
>JAAERC010000050.1 GCA_024230695.1 Candidatus Zixiibacteriota bacterium | reverse complement strand
TATTATAATCCGGAAGATATCCATGATCATTTTTATGAACCGTCAAAAGTTGTTTTTGCATATCTTCCGGGTTATTACATACATTCACTTGAAAATCATAAATTCCATCAATTGAAACAGAATGTTTACTGTCAAAATGATGCTTAAGTTCGTTATACAAGCTATTTGGTTTGTTTGCAATGCCAATAAAAATTACCTTCCCACTTCTATTCCATAATGTGTATATACCTTGTTTCTTGGGCATAATGCTCACCATTAACTGGGTGAATGGTAATTTTTTTTGACCGTTTGTCATATTCTTTCGCTCCAACAATACGACGTTTCTTCCCTTATATAATCTTCAATACTATAAACGGCATTATTTGAATTTTACGCCAGATGGAATTAATGGGTATAAAATGGGTAGGCGGTATTTTGCTTATTTATAGCGCAAATAGGCCGGGAGATTGATTTCTTTGTTTTTTATTTGAAGCTTTTTACGAATAGAACTTCTATGTTTTTGAATCGTTTGTATTGATAAATGTAGAGCATCGGCGATTTCCTGCGATGAGTTTCCTTTTTTGATTAAATCGCAAATATCCATCTCTCTCGATGTCAGCTTTGAATAATTGGCCTTAAAATCATCTATCTCTGTGCCAGTTATAGATTTAATGATATCTTCGAATTGCTCAAAGTCTTTCTGGGACAGCCCCCCATCCTTTTTGTACAATTTCTTAACAAATGGCATCAAGGCTTGTTCGATACTTGCTGAGATTTCATGCCTAAAATCTATTTTTTCGGTTTCCATATGTTCCAGTATCTGCTTTAATGCTATATTCTTGTTACGCAACGCGTTTTGTTCTTCCCTAAGCCGATTGGCGATAGCTTTTTGATTATCCTCGGCGTTTATTCGCTCTAATTCCGCCGCGGCCCGTGATGAAAAAATTGTCATAAGCGAATGGGCACCATCAATCAAATCATCCGAAAATTCTCTCGTATCCATAACGACCAGAATACCGATCGGCTCTCCTTTGCCGTCAAGTATCGGAACTCCAAGGTAAGCCTCTATTTTATTTTTAGTCAACCATTTATCATTTGGGTATTTTTTCGATACCTGCGATTGGTAAAAACAGATATTTCTATCTTCAATATTCTCACAGGGAGTTCCTTCAATATCAAAGGAGAAGTTTTTTGCGATATTATCTCTGTTCCAATAAGAAATCGTTGTAATATTTTCCGGCTTCAATTTATCCAAAACTCCAATAACAGCATGCCGGCAGTTAAGAGAGGTTGCCAGATGCTCAACTAATCTGTTAAAAAAGTCTTGACCGGTTGCTTCGGCCGTTCCTTCAACAATTGACCGTAACATTACTTCGGCCTGTCTGTGTCTGGTGATATCTCGAGTATTCATCGCAAGTGCCGTTACTTCATCATTATCATTAAAAACCGGGTAAATACTATTATCAAAATATCTGCCGTTTAATTCATCTTGGAAACGAATCGGTTGACCTGTTTGTACCACCCGATTTCCTTTGGCTTTTCTTGATTTTGCAAGTTTTGATGGGAGATAATTAAATATATCCTTACCAATAAAATCAGCTTCTGTTTTGCCAAGCCGTTTGGCCCCAATTCTATTGATGGCCAGAATTTTGCCTTTGGTATCAAATAGGATTGACGATTCGGTAGGCGCGTTGATAAGCGCTTCAAGGGTGCGCTCCCTCTCAAATAAGGCCTGCTCGGCTAGCTTACGGTCCGTAATATCAAGAGCCGTAAAGGTAACTCCTACGGACAAATCGTTGATCTCAAGAGGAGTTGAACTAAGTAAGACATCAATAATATGACCGTCTTTATGCTTCCAGTGAGTCTCAACAGTTCCTGTGCCATATTTTTTTATCTGAGCGTATTTCTCTTTTCCTACAAACTTAAACTCCTCGTCAGTTGGATATAAAATACGTGATGTTTTTCCTATTAGATCTTGCTGTGAGTATCCAATCATTTCACACATTCTTTCGTTGACCCGAAATAATATTCGATCAACAACTACCCCGATACCTATTGGAGCCGCTCGAAATAGACTTTGAAGATATGTCTCGCTTTCCTGTAATGCCTTCTCTGCCTGCTTTCGTTCAGTAATATCGGCCAGCGCGCCAACGATTGCAGTCGTTTTTCCATCTTTTATAAGTGGAGCTTCTCTAACCTCCACAATCACCCTACTACCATTTTTATGAAGTAGTTCCAATTCGTATGGTGGTTGTGTCTTGCCACTTTTTATTGCCGCAACAGTTTTCTCGAAACCGTCTTCGTTAATAGGGTTATCTGAGGTGAGCAAAGTCCATTTAATCATCGCCTCTTCTGGCGTATATCCAAGAAGTTGCTCTATCTGAGGGCTAAAGTAAGTTATAATATGATCAGGTGTATGCGAATAGAAGGCGTTAGTACTGTGCTCAAGAATATTACGTAGATCTGCCTCACTTTTCTTAAGAGCTTTTTCCATTTTTTTACGTTTGGTTATATCACGGCCAACCCCGATGATAGATATCACATTATCATTATCATCAAGTATGGCGGTTTCCATCCATCCCAGCCATCTCCAACCATCTTTGGTTTTAGCGCGTTGTTCAATATAGGCTGTATATGGAGGATGATATATTTTTTCCATCTCTTGGGTAGTTATTTCGCGATCATCCTCATGAACCAAAGGCATAAATGTATTGCCTATCAATTTTTCTTCAGTCTTGCCAAAAAGTTTACAATATGAAGGACTGACAAACTGGAATCTACCTTCAGTATCTACTTTAATAAGTAAATCTGTCTGGTTCTCCACAAGCAAACGATACTTCTTTTCACTCTCACGTTGGGCATCTTCTGCCAGCTTGCGCTCAGTGATATCAATTCCCATACCAACCAGGTAGGTTTTGTTATTAATAACTACTTTACGACCGGTTAAATAATATGGGATCTTTATTCCGTTTTTTGTTAAAAGATTATTCTCCATTGTAGAATAACCGGTTTTATAAACTTCTTGTATTCTTTGAGCGCATTTATCTCTTTCCGCGCCTTCAGCGAAAAAATCAAGCGCGGTCATTGAATCTATCTCCTTATCAGAATACCCGGCGATTTTAACCCAGGCGTCATTCCGTCGAATAAATTGAGTCGTGTTCTGGTCGATGATATAAAATAATCCCGGCAGACTATCAATAATTGATTCACTAAAATGTTGCGCAGTCCGGAGCTCAGCTTCTGCAATTTTGCGTTTGGTGATGTCAATTGCCGATGCCGAGATAAAAAGTGGTTTGTTAATTTCGTTTTTTATAATTGTCGCGTTCATCATGGTGGGAAAGACTGAGCCGTCTTTCTTTTTATGCCAAATCTCTGTGGAAGGGTAAAAACCTTTTTCAATAAGTTCTTTATTAAGTCGATTTACATCCGGCATTTGTTGGTCAGTATGAAATATCGAAAGATGCCTTCCGATTACCTCATTGATCTCTAATCCATGCATTCTCGCAAAGCATTCATTGATGTAAATGATATTCCCTTCAAAATCTGCAATGGCAGTCCCATAATTAGCCCGATCAGAAATCGTCTTAAATTTTGTGATTTCTTCCTCAGCTTTTTTACGTTCGGTGATGTCAATTCCAACCCCAAAGAAGAAGTCAAAGCGGCCATCGGAATCATAAACAGGCTGACCATGCCATTCCACAATAAGTTCCCGGCCGTCCTTTGTTAATATGCTATTCTCATTTACAGTTGCTTCATTAAGGTTTACCAGCTTGGCAAAAACCTTCGAGAGTAATTCATGATCCTTTTGAGGGATAAAAGTCGATAAATAATCCGCCCCAATAACTTCCTCAGCATTATATCCAAGGGCCTTCAACATCGTCTGATTCATTACTTTGGTATTGCCGTTGCCATCAATAGCAACAAAATAAGCGGGGGAGGTTTGAATAATTGATTCACTGAAATACTGTTCACTTTCCAGTTTTTTCTCGGTTTGCCGCCGCCGGGTTGCGTCTCGACCGATGGCAATGACATATTTGGGATTTCCAAATTCATCATGAATTGATGATGCTTGATATTCAGTGAGAATGCGTTTATTATCTTTAGTTATTAGCGACATTTCAACGGTGGTATGTCCCTCTCTTGATATATCATCAAGATAGCTTGATATCTTTTTAATATCTTCCTCATCATACCAATCATCCGGAGCTTTTTTTAAGGCAATTTCTTCGTCACTAAAACCGCTAATACGGGAAAAGGCATCGTTCCACCTGATAGGTTTGCCAGTTGATGGATCAAAAATAAACAAGGTATCGATTTGAGCATTTATAGCAGTTTCAGTAAATTCTTTTTCATTGATCAATTTTTGCTTTGCTTTTTTACGTTCAGATATATCAATTACCGCAAAAGCAAACTCGTTTTCTTTATCCGAATTGTCAAATATCGATGTGCTTAAAAGAATGTCAATAATAGTCCCGTCTTTTCTTTTTCCACGAACCTCCAAATTGGCTTGTCCAGTTTTACCTATTTGTTCATATAACAGTCGCCCAGCTCGTTCAAATTCGTTTTGGTCGGAATAACACATCCTTGTTTCTTGGCCGATTAATTCTTCTCTTGCATAACCAAAGAGTTCGCAAAACCTTTGATTCACATTTGTAAAAACTCGATTGCGAACCAGAGCCATGCCTACTGGAGCAATGTTGAAAAGATGCTGTGTCCAATTATGTTCAGAATCCGAGTTACTCATTATTTTTTATCCGAACTCTTTACAAGACCATAATATTTATTACGAAGCCTGTCACGATATAATAGGCTTTTCAATTTATGAAATGACGGCCCGAATAGCAACCTAAAACTTGAATTTTAAATCTACCTGCCATTTTTGATAATCAGTTTTACTGGCAGATTTCAACCCGATTTGATTATTAAAATATGTTATAGCAATTGTACTGTTCGGGCTAAACTGATAGCTCCCACCGGCTTCATGACCTTTGGCATCGGTTCCACCTCCTCCAAAATCGGAATTGGTAAAAGCGCCGACAACAGCATCAGCCTCGAGACTGCGATAGTTATATCTAAATGCCCATGAACCCGGTTCATTGATTTTACCAATACACAAGCCAGCCAACCAGCCATTATTGAGACTATCTGCGGCGATATTGTGAACATAGTTTCCAATTATAGTAAAGGGCGTTTTTCCCATTTTGAAATTGATCTCTGTAAAACCATCAACAAGCCTGAAGTCGGTCATATAATGTCTTAGATAGTTGGAACTTCCCGGTGTTACCGAATTGCCTTTACCATCAATAGAATAATAAAAGGCCGGGACACCTTTTACATTACTATACAAAAAGTATGAAGCTCCAAATGTTACATTACCTTCTTGATTAATAAAATCATGAGTCAACATTGCCTGAAAACCAGTTAGATACGAATTAGATGCTGAGCTATTTTCCGTGATCCATAAACCCGCCGCGACTAAACGTAATGTTCTATGATCGAATTGTATTTTATAATTAGCGGTAACAC
>JAAERC010000049.1 GCA_024230695.1 Candidatus Zixiibacteriota bacterium | reverse complement strand
GCTTCCGCATGCAACGACATTGCCGTCCGGCGAAAGAGCGCTCGGGATTACCCCAATATGACCGGTTCGTTTCCTTTCTCCTGATGCGACACTTAAGGATATTAGATTTTTTGAAGTGTTGTGGTACAATAATTGGCTTTTTGATATCCATACAGCCGGAATATTATCGGAAATGTCGGATGAAACTTGTTTGGTCTTATTTGTAACCAATGACAAAACCCATAATTGATTCGGATGCCGGTAATAAGCAAGCGAAGTGCCATGCGGGGATAAGGAAGGGCGTCTGCCCACAATGACCAAATCAGGTTTGCTATTTTCTCTTAATATATTTAGTGTCTGAACGTAAATAAATATTCTTGTGAAATTTCAATAAGTTAACAAGGATTTTTGCTATAAAGATTTGCATATTTTATTATATCATCCTGCATTTTTTTCTTTACAGTTATGTTATAACATGATAATAACGCTATATATACCATACGAAATTATTTCAGTGACTTTTGAGACCTTCTAGTACAATCATAACAATACAAATCTTCAGGAGCAAAATATGCGAAAAATCATAAGTTCACAATTGCAACTTGGCGAAGTTCCCATTGAAAAAATTGTATTCGATCTTCAATCTCGGGATGAAATTCCCAAGCTCCTAATTGGACTTCAAAGCATTTACTGTGATGTTGATGCTAGATTTAAAGTGTTTAAGATAATAAAGAATTTAATTCCTCGCAGTGTTAGTAAAAATAATGGGCGTAATGGCATGGATCTATGGAAAATTCTAGTCATGGGCACCCTCAGGCTGTGCTGCAATTGGGACTATGATAAGCTGACGGAAATCGCAAATAATCATAAGGCATTAAGGCAATTGCTTGGCCATGGTCCTATGGATGAACATCGATATGCTTTGCAAACAGTAAAAGACAATATTTCCCTCTTTACACCTGAGATATTGGCTAAACTAAGTAAAATTACTGTAGACTATGGTTACCAAGTAATTGGTAAAGCGCATGATGACTATCTATCAGGCAGTTGTGACTCATTTGTAGTCAAGACTGATGTTCATTATCCCACAGACATTAATCTACTTTTTGATGCAATGCGCAGAGATATTATTTTAGTAAAAAGACTAAGTGATCAACTCGGATTACCCGGCTGGCGTCAAGGTGCTCATCACCTAGCAAATGCAAAAAAGCTTTTTAATAAAGCAAGAAAACTTAAGTGGTCTAACTCAAAAAACGAGATAAAGAAAGAAAAAAGTGAGCAGGCGATCATCAAAGCTCATCTAGCCTACATTGAGCTATCCGAGTCTTTAATTGAGAAAACCAAAATGACAATTGACTGCATCTT
>JAAERC010000048.1 GCA_024230695.1 Candidatus Zixiibacteriota bacterium | reverse complement strand
TCAATTTTGCCTGTCTTTTGCCATTGTTTGAGGCATTGCTCTAAATCTACTTTTAGCCCCCAGGCACTTTGGTAACGACCCTCCGCGGTTTTTTCCAGCAACTTCAAAATAATATTTGAAACTGTGGCAGGCAAATCAGGATTAATTTGAATCGGGGGTGTTGGTTGCTTGGCAATATGGCAGTGGACAATTTCCAGCGCATCCGTTGTTACAAAAGGTACAACTCCTGTGAACAATTCATAAAACGTTGCGCCGAGGGAGTAAAAGTCAGAGCGGTAATCTAAATCACGATTCATACGCCCTGTTTGTTCCGGGGACATATATGCTAAAGTACCTTCTAACACACCTGTGTTTTTCAGTGATATATGTTGTTTTGATAATTGAGTACAAATCCCAAACCCAGCGATTTTAATTACACCGGAAGCAGGGTTCAAAATAATATTTGAAGGGTTAATATCTTTATGAATAATATTTTGTCCATGAATTGATCCTAATATTTCGGTTATGCGGATTGTGTAGATGAGCAATTCATCAATAGTAAAGGCGTGCTGTGTGTTGATCAGTTTTTCCAGTGACTCTCCACCAAAATCTTCAAGAATCATTACCATCTGACTTTGATGTTCCTCAAGCCCAAAAGTCCTTACGACATTATCAGTATCAAGGGTACAACTGATTATGTAGTTTTGTTTATAACGTTTTCTTTCTATGAGATGGGAATAGCTATTGTTTAAAACTTTGAGTATAACAGACTGATTATCAGACATTCTTCCTGCCCGATAAACGTTTGAAACTTCACCCTCATGGATTTTCGACAGATTATTGTATCCGGCAATAGTAAGCATTTCTGTTCCTTTCTTCCGTTATAACTCTATATGGTGATGTTAAACCGTAGGGTATACGCGTTCGATAGTTGTGCATCAAAATAAACAACGGAGGATAAAAAAATAGAGAGCTAGGATGATTCTCTTTTTCACTAGCATTTTTCTGTAAAAACACTTTCTATCCATATGGGTATTTATTGGAAGGCAAAATATAAATTTATCTTTTATTAACAAATATTTGCGATAAATATATTTCCCGCTCCAGAATTCTCAAAATTATAAAATATATATATTCATAACGTGAAAAACATGGAATTTCAAGGCAGTTAGAATTTAACAGTAAGATAAATTATGGGCCAATATGCTGAGACTGAATTATTGATTAGAAGCGCCGTTTGTCAAGGTAGTTGTCACCTGAATGTTTTCATTTAAGCCGCCTCACTTAGTGTCGGCTGCACATCAGCAGGATTCAAATAAACCGTATCAATATGATCCCAATTTCTGATACCTCTTGACC
>JAAERC010000047.1 GCA_024230695.1 Candidatus Zixiibacteriota bacterium | reverse complement strand
TCCTCGCCAATTACAATCATTGCGTCCTGAATTATATCTTCAGCATCAAGATTGTTCACCCCTTTATATTGAAGAATAAGTCGAAAGCTTGCATACAATATTTTAAAAAGCTCCCTTTGGGCCGCTTTGTTATTGTCTGAAGCTTCTTTATAAAGATCTTTAATATTCATATATTTAGTAAAATGATAATCCCACTCTATTATTTTGGCTTAAAAATGATTATCAATTTTGCCTTCGGACACAATATATTCGAAATCCATAATTATGCACGAAATTTTTTATGAATAATTTGCAAGATATCAATACTTATATCAATTTATATAAATAATAGGCAGTTGAGACTTAATTAGGAATTGGATTTTATAAGGAAATATCTGTCCAAGGTCATTTCGTAGTTCCTCTCTCCTTCACCGCCGTTTAGTTTGAGTGGACTTAGAAAATATTGAAAAATAACTGATTATTATTGTGGCAAAGTGAAAGGCTAAAATAATCGCAATAAAACTTTATGGCGGAAAAGGGGAAAAATGGCAAAGTATTTGATTTTATTAATCTCACTGTTAATCTTTTCGGGGTTAACTTTTGCAGAAACTGTTCAAATTACTACAAATGGCGGGTATCATCCACGGTTTTCACCAGATGATTCAAAAATAGCCTTCACCAATAGCTGGAATGATGAACCAAATCTGTTTGTTGTTGATATCGATGGTTCAAATGAGACTCATATCGAAACCGGATTAAGCGGTGATTATCATTTATCGTGGCATCCTGATGGAACTAGAATATTTTTTGATGCCTTTCAACCGGGAACTTATAATTATAATATCTATTCAATTCCAATTGCCGGTGGAACACCCACTAAACTACAAGTTTCACCGGATGGTAATGAAATTGCGCCCTATTGTGCATTGGATGGTTCCAAAGTTTCATATATGAAATATTATGGTGGCAGCGGTTATGCATACACTTCAGTCAATGGTGGTGCCGAGGAAACTATTTTTACCACTACAATGTCAATTGGCTGGCAAAGTCTATCAGCGGATGGTAATGTACTGGCATTTTGTGCGGCTGAAGGTGATTGGACAGATAATAATTTTGATATCTATACAGTTCCAAT
>JAAERC010000046.1 GCA_024230695.1 Candidatus Zixiibacteriota bacterium | reverse complement strand
TATCATCACGACATTATCTTCTATTCCTTCGAGATGCATCGCAGAGATGTATTCCATTCCATCATAACAGAATTCTTTATAGACTTCATCGGCGAAAAGATAGAGGTTATGTTTTTTAACAATATCTCGCAGGGCATTTAACTCATCCCGGGAATAAAGATAGCCAGTTGGATTATTGGGGTTGTTAATCAAAATCGCTTTGGTTTTTGGTGTTACAAGTTTTTCAAATTCTGAAACCGGAGGAAGAGCAAAACCATTATCGATTTTGGAGGTTATTGGTTTGATTTCCACTCCGCATGACACTGCAAACCCAATATAGTTTGCGTAAAACGGCTCCGGAATAATAATTTCATCGCCCGGGTTAAGACAACCCATAAAACCAAAACAGATAGCCTCTGAACCGCCGGCAGTAATTAATATGTCACTATAATCAACATTGATATTAAATCTCTTGTAATATTTTGCCAGTTTTACTCGATACGATTCATTTCCCGCAGAATGCCCATAGGCAATAACTTTGGCATCATAATCTTTTACTTTATTTAAGGCAATTTCAGGTGTCACAATATCGGGTTGGCCAATATTTAGATGGTAAACAGTTCTGCCTTTCTTTTTTGCCGCTTCAGCATATGGTGCCAATCTTCTGATCGGCGATTCGGGCATCTGTATTCCACGATTTGAAATATTAGGCATATTATTTTTTAAAACCTCTCAGTTTAATAGTATCTATATTTTTCAGTTCCCTTTACTTTTCGCCACGATAATAATATATAGCCACAATGAAGTCAAACTCAATTTCAAACAACCAAATATCGGAAAATTGAGCCCAAGGCTATTGTATAAAGAGGCGATGCTTTTATTATTAGTTACTGTTTCGTTTTATTATTAGGTAAACCGCCAACACAAATATTATATTTATAAAAGCAACCAGTAATTCAAACATGGCCAAATTAATAACATTGCGGTGTAAGAAAATAATCATATAATTAATAATTGAATGCACTAAAACGGCTGTCGTCCAGTAAATAAGAACATATTTAAAACCTCTGGATAGGCCATATCCTAAAAGAGTCCCGGTTGTAGCATGAAACAATATAGCCACAAATCGTTCAAACATTCCCCAAGAAAATATCGACATCGCACCTGATTGTAAAGCCGCTCCTGTTATAGTGCATGCCTCATATATCCCGAATCCAAGGCCACAGAAAAGACCCAGTATGGTCATTGATTTTAACTCTGGTTTGCGGACAACAAAGATAGTGATTATTATTACGATCTTCAAAAACTCCTGAACAACACCGGAAATCAAGGCACTAAATATGCCATAATAGTAAAGTGAGCCACCTTCTTTTAAGCCGGGGATCAGATATGCCGAGGCAAACCATTTTTGCAAAGGCACCTGAGTGGCTCCGATCAATGAACAGATAACACCGCCCAATACGAGGGCAATATATATATCAGGATTATTGTACTGCTTTCTTATAAATGGAATCGAAAATATCCCGCCAATTAAAATAAATATGGCATAAAATGGAAGTTGCGCTATAAAATCGCTGAACCCAAATGTTGGTTCCGGTGGGGAGTATTTTTCAATTGGATCCTCAGAGAGTATTACTGTTATATTTTGGGTTTCCAAATCAACCCTAATCACTTTATGATCTCTGGTAAAATAAACTTTTTGAATAGCCGGGTCGGTGAAATCTATCTGAAACGCCGAATCAAATAGATTGCCATATCTAATTCCGACATAATCCGTGACAACTCCCTTAAATACAGTTTGCTGGGTTATCTGCGGGACAAAAACGGTATCAATAATAGTGTCTCCGACATTAACCCCATAAAACGCGAGGAAGGCTTCCAATTGATCTATCATATTATTATCAATAGAAAAATAATCCGGTGGAACCATAGTACCAATATTTTGCTTGGCATCATTATTACTAAAAAAGCCAATTATACTATCGCCGACATGCTTAAGATAAAGATTCTGAAAATTAGTATCTATGGCCGCATTTAAATCGGTTCCGACATAACTATTATACTTATTGACATACTGTCTATTTACAATCGAAATTTTCATCGGGTTGCCAAGTGCGGTATAATCAAAAGAAAGCTTTTCCTCGAATTTGAAAGCCTCTATGCCATCAAATTCGGATTCGCCTTCATAAATCGATTCCAATATTCCAAATTGCTGATTATTGACAGTAAATAGATATGTTCGTTTGGAATCTTCCTCACGATATTCGTCAAGTGATTTCACCGGCGCGACCGCAAAGGCGATATTAAGGAAACTAACAACTAATAGAATAGCAAAAACAAATATTCTTTTATTCATAATACCCTCTTCAATTTTAACCTAATAAATTCTTAAATCGAATCAAATGCAATTAAAATATTTCGGCTATTTTGCTAAACAATTTATTTCAGTAGCCTTTTTATTTCAGCCACTTTGCCAGCCACTCAAACTGTTTTTCATAGACATGCCGGATATTCTGGATCTTTTTTATTGAATGACCCTCATCAGGAAAATAAAGCAATTGCGATTCAATTCCTAATCTCTGCAGGGTCGTAAATGCCTGAAATCCTTCGCTAACATCCACTCGATAATCTTTTTGTCCGTGAATAAACATTGTTGGCGTTTTCATATTTGCCGCGTAGGTCGAAGGTGACGAGCGAACATACTCGTCGTGATTTGTCCAGGGTGTGCCTTTGGCTTCCCACTCAGGAAACCAGAGTTCATCGGTCGTACCATATTCACTGATCTGATTGAAGGTTCCATCAATACATATCATACATCTGAATCGATTGCTATGGCCGTTTATCCAGTTTATCATAAAACCGCCATATGAACGACCCAGTGCCGCCATCCGTGTTGAATCTATAAATGAATAATTGGCCAGCAGATAGTCAACACCTAACATCAGATCTTCATAATCACCCTTACCCCAATTACCCGAAACATATTCTTTGAATTTAAGACCATAACCAACCGAACCATGCGGATTGATCTGCGCTACTACATACCCTTGAGCCGCTAATAGCTGGGTGTTCCATCCATAATAATTAAAATTGGTCAGCCAGCACCACTGAGGTCCGCCGTGAATCAAATAAGCCAGCGGATATATTTTTGTCTGATCGAAATCAGGAGGGAGGGTAATAAAACCCTGCACAGAATCGCCATTAAATCCTTCAAACCAAAACTGGTCGGCTCGGTTCATATCTAATCGTTTGGTCAAATCATCCGTGAAATATGTTAAGCGTTTCAGCTTATCTGATTTAATGTTATAAATGTATATCTCATCCGGCTCGTCAGAAAGTGACCTAAGTAAAACTATTTCTTTTCCATTAGGCGATAAATCAAAATCATCATACACCGCATCGGATAAAAGACACTCAATATTGTTGTTTTTTATATTAAGTCGCCAGATCATATTTAAGCCATATTTAATTGCATCAAAATAAATATATTTTGATTGTGGTCCCCAGATATAAGAGCCGATTGAATAATCAAAATCAGTCGTCAAAGTTGTTATTATTTCTGATTTTCTATCATACAATTTTAATTCATATTGGTCCGATTCATAACCCGCGCGTGCCTGTGAACGAAAAGCAATATATTTTCCATTTGGTGAATATCGAGGGGTAAGATCCTGTCCTTTATTTTGTGTGATTATTCTCGGCTCACCTCCTGTAACTGGGAATGTAAATAAATCATTGTTTGTGCTGAGAGTTAGATTTGAGTCTTTATTCATAACAAAACAGATTTCGGTGCCATCATTTGAGAATGTATAATCCCCGTTTCCTCCAAGTGTAGAAGTTGGCACATCGGTGATTTCGTAGGTTAATTGATATAATGAATCAGATGGTATGTCATAGATAAATAATTGATTGACCCAGTTATTACTCCAGTATTTATAATGCCTGAACATCAGTTTATCATACAGTCTGGCCTCAATAGGATTGGATTCTTCTTCGGTTTTTTTAATTTTGTTACAACTATCCGTTGTACATCCGGGATAACTGTCCGAAACAAAAAGTATTTTATCACCGGTTGGTGATAAAATCGCATCCCAGGTTTCCATTGTTAAAGAAGTTAATTTTCGAGAACTTCTATTTTCGAAATCCCAAAGATATAATTGATAACTGTCGTCTTTATCTGATTCATAAATTAATTGATTGCTCTTTGGAATCCATAATGGATTCCATTCATTGGGGGATTCATCAGTGATTCGTGATTGTTCCGAACCATCAAGGTTCATTTTCCAAATATGTTTCTCTGAACGGTTTGACTGTAAGTCATATGTTTTGACGGTGAATAATATCTGTTTTCCATCCGGTGAAAACCTGGGCGAACCGACCATTTGATAGGAGTATAAATCATCAAACTTAATTCTCTCGGCATAAATGGTCTGAAATAGAAACAGATAAATAAAACAACAGAAATAAAGTGAAGTCGATCGTCTCATTTGATTCCTCCGGTATTATCCTTTAAATATGGCTTTAACTGCAAAATAAACTATGTCATAATATAAAAAGCAAGGCAAGTTATTGCGATACTGGCCGATAATAATAGTATTGTTTTACCTATATAATATTTGCTTTATAGGCAATCCGTAAAGATATATCCCTGTTAAGGGGAGGGGGATCTAGTGAGTGAAGGAATTCTGCTTGAAGCCGGTACTAATGAGATGGAATTATTGATATTCCGTCTTGGTGATACACATTTTGGTATCAACGTTGCCAAAGTCCGAGAAATTATCCAAAGAATTAAAACTGTCGATATTGCCTTTTCACATGAAACCGTCGAAGGTTTTTTTAAACTTCGTAGT
>JAAERC010000045.1 GCA_024230695.1 Candidatus Zixiibacteriota bacterium | reverse complement strand
TATCATCACGACATTATCTTCTATTCCTTCGAGATGCATCGCAGAGATGTATTCCATTCCATCATAACAGAATTCTTTATAGACTTCATCGGCGAAAAGATAGAGGTTATGTTTTTTAACAATATCTCGCAGGGCATTTAATTCATCCCGTGAATAAAGATAGCCAGTTGGATTATTGGGGTTGTTAATCAAAATCGCTTTGGTTTTTGGCGTTACAAGTTTTTCGAATTCTGAAATCGGGGGAAGAGCAAAACCATTATCAATTTTAGAAGTTATTGGTTTGATTTCCACTCCGCATGACACCGCAAACCCAATATAGTTTGCGTAAAACGGCTCCGGAATAATAATTTCATCGCCCGGGTTAAGACAACTCATAAAACCAAAACAGATTGCCTCTGAACCGCCGGCAGTAATTAATATGTCACTAAAATCAACATTGATATTAAATCTCTTGTAATATTCTGCCAGTTTTATTCGATACGATTCATTTCCCGCAGAATGCCCATAGGCAATAACTTTGGCATCATAATCTTTTACTTTATTTAAGGCAATTTCAGGTGTCACAATATCAGGTTGACCAATATTTAAATGATAAACAGTTCTGCCTTTCTTTTTTGCTGCCTCAGCATAAGGTGCCAATCTTCTGATCGGCGATTCGGGCATCTGTATTCCACGATTTGAAATATTAGGCATATTATTTTTAAAACCTCTCAGTTTAATAGTATCTATATTTTTCAGTTCCCTTTACTTTTCGCCACGATAATAATATATAGCCACAATGAAGTCAAACTCAATTTCAAACAACCAAATATCGGAAAATTGAG
>JAAERC010000044.1 GCA_024230695.1 Candidatus Zixiibacteriota bacterium | reverse complement strand
TGTTCATGAAACGGCTGAATCAAAAGATGGAAAGCCATTCAGGGTTGTCGTTGATATTTTTCCGGCAATTCATGATCTTGGCCAAAAGGATTTTGTTGAATTACCAAAATCATTACTGACATCAATTAGAACCAGTCAGTATTCGGTTGAGCCGGAAAAAGTTGTTCGAATCGTTTGTGATCTCGATCAAACGGTGATGTATCGAGTTGAGAAAAAAGGTAATTCGGTTTATTTGTATCTACCGGATAAAAACAACGGCAGTTTTGCATCCTGGTCATCTCCCTTAAAGATAACCAAACCTGTTAAAGCACCGGTTGTTTTGACAAAGGTAGCAAATAATACATCAAATGATAAAAAAGAAGAGCCAGCCAAAAAAGTTGTAAAAAAGAAAGTTGTTAAAAAAGTTCCTAAAGTTGTTTCACAGCCGGTTAAGACTGAGAAAAAAGGAACAACAACGCTTGTCAAACATTTTCAGACAAAAAGTTCTGATTCGATAGATCACGATAAGTTTTTGAGCACACAAAAAAGCTTACCGAAAACCAAAGTAGTCGCCGCCGCCCCAACTCCTAAGCCTGTGCCAGTTAAAAAGGCTAAAACCTCAAAGAAGGTTGAAGTTGTTAAGGCAAAAGTTGAGAAAAAAGAGCCTGTAGCTAATAAGGAAATCGTCAAAGTCGATCCTCCAAAAGCTAAACCCAAATCGGGACAGCCGGCTCAAGAATTCACAATGGTAAAAAAGACTGCACCGGTTAAAACTGAACCCAAGAAAAAAGCTATAAAAACAGCTCCGGTTGTCAAAAAACCAGTTGTAAAAACTAAAGAAGTTGCCTCAACTGAAGTTAAGGCTGTAGAAAAGAGCACGGATAAGCAAAAACCGACCTCGAGATTTCGACGCAAACCAACCTTTCCAGCAAAGTTGAAAGGAACGATTGTTGCCGAATTTCCAACTCGAATTGTAATGAAATATCGTCCGGGTACAGGTCGCGATCCGTTTGATAATCTCCTTACCGATACAAAAGGAACTGATAGCCCGATTCAGAAAAAGATTCCCGATGTAGAAACCGCGAAGTTGGTTGGTGTTTTGGAATCATCCGACGGCAAGAAAAGTGCCTTGTTGGAAGATCACGACGGTTATGGATATATCCTCAAAAGCGGAGATAAAATCAAAAAAGGTTATGTTGGAAAAATATATTCAGATAAAGCGTACTTCAAACTCTTTGAGTACGGCTGGAGTCGAACGGTGGCTCTATACATGAGCATAAATTAGCGAAAGGCTGGATGAAACATGAAAACTTCATTATTTAGAAAATACGTTTGGTTGGTGGTCTTCCTGGTTCTTGCCGCAGGTTTATCAACCAATATTTTCAGTCAGGAATCCAAGGATAAAGATCCTATGGCACCGATTGAAAATCTATCGTTCCAGGCCGCCGAAATCAGGTCGGTCATTCGGTTTTTGGCCGATTATGGTAAAGTGAATGTTGTTGTTGCTCCCAAAGTTCAGGGTCAGGTCACAATCTCACTTAAAGATGTTACCTGGAGACAAGCTCTGAGTATTATTGGAAGCACTTACGATTTGGCCACGGTCTTTGAAGAGGATGGTTATATTAGAGTGCTACCGGCTGATGATTATCGTAAAGAGCAGACCGAAATTAATCAGCATAACAATCAGAAACTGACTATGGCCAAACTTGAAGTCAAAATTGTACACTTGGCAAATACTGCGGCCGCTGAGATCTCAGAATCTGTGAAATCGCTTATGACTGACAGAGGTAAAGTGGACGCTGATGAAAGAACAAATTCTTTGATATTGCAGGAAGTCTCTGAAAACCTTTCTCGTGTTATTGATTTTATTAAAGAATTAGATCGTCCAGCGCGGCAAATTAAAATTTCTGCACAATTGCTTGAAATATATAATACCGACGATATAGAAATTGGTGTTGATTGGACCACAGCCGGAACAAGCAACCCAACTGCAAGCAGATCGATTGATCAGACTTTGACCCAAAAAGGTGATCGTGTAACGGATAAATTTATCTCTTATGATCTTGGCGCCGTGATGAATGGTTGGAGTGTTGATGCTATTGTATCAACTATTGTTGGCGAATCAAAAGGTAAGGTAATTGCTCATCCGGAAATTACTACGATTGAAAATAAGATGGCAACTATCCAGATGGGTCAGAAAATTCCGATTAAACAGTTTGACCAATCCGGAAATGTTGTCATTCAATTTGAAGATGTTGGTACTATATTGAGAGTCACACCTCATATTACCGCGACTGATCAGATATTGATGCATTTGATGCCTGAGAGAAGTTCAATTGAGCCGGATCCATCAGGAATCATTATTAATACTAGTAATGCCGAAACCAATGTGGTGGTAAATAATGGCCAAACAGCCGTTATCGGTGGTTTGACATCGCAAATCGAAGTTGAAGCTATTACAGGTATTCCGATTCTTAAAGATATTCCGCTTCTTGGCGCATTGTTCAGATATACCGAAAAGCATTATGAGGATCGTGATCTGGTTATATTTGTAACCCCGACTATTGTTGAAAATGATCTTGCGGATGCTGGATTATAAAATAGAATAAAAATTAAAAAACCCGCTTTTGGGCGGGTTTTTTTCTGTTATTAAGATTGAGCTAAAATCTTTGAAAAGAATGATAAGCAAGTTAAACAAGCACGAAAATTACAAAACAGGAGTTTTTATGAGAATTCCAAAAAACAAGTTGTATTTATTTACGGCGCTGATTCTCGGCTTTATGGCTATGAGTCTCGGCATGTCAGGATGTAGTACATCCTCAAGCGGTTCTAGTGATGGATCTCTTACGGTTGCTATGACTGTCAGCCCATCAACTATTACTGTTGGTTCAACCGCGGTTATTGAAGCAATTGTAACTGATGGAACTGATCCGCTTCCAAATAGAATTGTAACGTTCACCGCCAATCCGGCCAGTGCAGGATATTTTACACCAAGTGTTGATACATCAGGAGCCACCGGTATTGTATCCTCGATATACACAGCTTTGAGCGACGGAAATGTTACTATAAGTTCAACAATATCTGGTGGAACAACTTCAGATGCTTTCAGTCTTGCGGTTGGCGCGCAATCTAACACATCTACTGGAAACGTCGATCTGGTTGTTGTCCCGACAATTATTTTGGCAAATGGTGCGGCGACATCACAGTTAACTGTTACAATCCGGGATCAGGCGAGCACACTGGCCCCCGATTCAACAATGGTAAAAATTACTGCCGGAGAAAAATTTGTTGATCTTGATGTCAACGGTTACTGGACACAAGGTGTTGATTCACTTGTCTATGATGCTAATGGAAATGATACTTGGGATGCTATTGGTTATATTCCTGCAACCGCTTATGTCTCGGGCGGAGCCGGTCAGGTAGTTATTGATTATACCGCCGGAACCGAAGCCACTACAGTTTATTTTACGATTACAGTTGATGAAACAAGCGGAATCAGCGGCTATGCCGAAACATCGATCCAGTTGACTCCTGACGCCTCAGTAGCATCTGTTGAGATGGCCGTTGATGATATTCACCTCGCCGTCAAAAGAACCGGCGGAATTGAAACCTCGACGATCCGTGCGGTTGGATATGATGCTTTTGGCAACACAGTTCCTGAAGGTATTTCAATGTCATTTATTATTACCGATGGTCCTGATAACACTATCGATGGTGAGCGTTTGGCAACCCTGACAGGTGCTAATAGAAGAGGACCTTATACAACCACGACTAATAGTATGGGGCAGGCCTCCTGTCCGATATCATCCGGAACCGTTTCCGGAACTATTCGCGTTCGTGCCTATGTTGACACCGTCTTATCCAATGTCACTCAGACTATGGTTCATGCCGGCCCGCCAGCACGTATTGTGGTTGGTGCAGAAGAATGTAATGTTGAGTATTGGGGAACTGTAAATGAGACCAATGATTTAGTTGCTTTGGTGTCAGATATTTATAATAACCCATGTCCGGATTCAACGGTTGTTTATTTCACCTGTGATGAGGGAGTTGTTATGGCTCATCATGATAGGGTCAATACCGAAGAGGGTCTGGCCTCAAGCACCTGGATGTCTTATGGTAGCGATCAATCGGTCGATGATGGTATTGTCATGGTTACTGTTGAAACCAACGGTGGAACATTAGTTGATAGCGGCTATTTTATTAATAGCTGGTATCCAGATACTATCTGGTTTGATATCTGGCCGCAGACATTATTGGCTTATACCGAAGCAACCGGATTTATGTTTGCTCAGGTTCGTGATTTGAATATGAATTTCTGCGTTGACCTGGATAGAATAAAATTTGAGAGTGAATATATTACCTTTATTGAGCGCGAGAATGGCGATGGTTGCTATGGTTCGGCTATTAGTAATACCGCTCAGGGCAAGGTCCTTTTACAGGATTTCTCAATGAACAGTGTTTCCGATGATGGTATCGGAGCTATTGATTATATCACCGCCCGCTTTGGTTTTGGAGCTTCGGCAACAGTACCATGTACATTGTTAACCGGTATGACATATTCAAAATCATGCTTGATAGATATACCAGCGACTCTTCCAACCAGTTCGGCAACGCTGTTTTCAGTTA
>JAAERC010000043.1 GCA_024230695.1 Candidatus Zixiibacteriota bacterium | reverse complement strand
TTGACAACGATCTCTGTAGCACTCCGTTCAGTGACACGACCAATAGAATTTAGAAATGATAATGTAAAAGCGGTGTCCTTGCCACGATTATAATTACGAACAGATATATCTTCATTAGCCAAAAGGCCGAGAATCAAAGTATACTGGGTACAGTTATAATCACCGCCCAGTTTAATATTATTTGGTAGTTTTTTAAGCGGCTTAATAATTTCGTTCATTAATTTTATCCTGTATAGTTACATCTCTTCGGGTGCGTCAATACCCAAAAGATAAAGTCCTTCGTTGATAACAATTCTGACCGTGCTCACCAGCGAAATCCTTGCGTCTGTTAATCCGGCGTCATCCGATATAATTTTATCAATTCTGCCACTACTATCTTTTCGTTGATAAACTTTATTAAATGATGAAGCTAGTTCCAAAAGATATGTAGTAATCAGAAATGGTTCATTATGTTCCGAAACTGACCAGATAACCTGAGGGAACTTATAAAGTAGATCAATGACCTGGGCTTCTTCCGGTTTATCAAGCAATGAATAATCAATTGAATTCGAAATTTCTCTTCCATAGTTTCTAATTAAGGAAGACAACCGGGCATGAGTATACTGCAAATATGGCCCTGATTCGCCCTCAAAATTAAGAACCTGGTTCCAATCGAAGTTAACATCCTTTTCCTTGCGAGTCGAAAGATCGGCGTAAATAACGGCACCGACACCAATTTGTTGAGCAGTTTTATCAAGCTCTTTCAAGTTGGGATTTTTTTCATTGATTTTTTCTTTGGCTAAGGCAATTGCTTTGTTAAGAACTTCTTCAAGAAGAATAATATTCCCCTCACGAGTGGACATCATCTGATCTTTGAATTTGATCCACCCAAATCCCACATGTTGTAAGCGGGGAGCCAGACTATCTTTTGGAGAATTCTGGTTAACTTCATCAAGCATTTCAATGACTTTAAATACTTGTCTAAAATGATCTTTCTGTGCTGAGCCGACAATATACAACGCCTTGGCAAAATTAAATGTTTTCCATCTATAAAAGATCCCGGCCAAATCGCGAGTGGCATACAGCGTGGCACCATCACCTTTTCTTAAAAGACATGGGGGCAGTTTATATTTATCAAGATTGACAATCAGGGCCTCCTGCGAAATTTCGGTTAATCCGGCTTTCTCTATTACTTCAATAGCTTGGTCCATTTTATCATTATAAAATGATTCACCGGTAAGATAGTCGAATTTGACCCCGAGAAGCTCATATGTTTCGTTAAATGAAGCAAGTGAATATTCTTTAAACTTGGCCCAGAGAGTCGCCGCCTCTTGATTACCATCCTCAAGATCCTTAAATGCCTCGCGCGCTTGTTCTGTTAAAACCGGATCGTTTTTTTCCTCTTTGTGGAATTTCACATATAATTCAAAAAGTTTCTGTATCGGGTTATTCTTTAGCTCATCCTCATTACCCCAGAGTCTGAATGCGACAATCAACTTTCCAAATTGTGTTCCCCAGTCACCAAGATGATTTATACCGACCGATTTATATCCAAGCTTATCATAAACCCTATATAATGAATTCCCGATAGCCGTAGAACGAAGATGCCCGACCCCAAACGGTTTGGCAATATTAGGCGAGGAAAAATCAAAAACAATATTTTCTCCGCCGCCAAGATCAGAGGAACCATATTT
>JAAERC010000042.1 GCA_024230695.1 Candidatus Zixiibacteriota bacterium | reverse complement strand
GGAATTCGCTTCGCTCATTCCCGAAACAAAATTTTGGGTTTCCGTTCAGGCACTATATAGGTAATTCACACTTTCGTGAGTAAAAAAGACGACAATATTTGACGTAGCCCCAAAAAGAAAACCATCATTGCCATCGCAAACTTTTTTGGCCTCACAACTATTAATTTTGTATCCATATTTATCAATCATACAATAATAATAGAAATAATCATCTAATTTGGTTCCATTTAAGGCAAAAGGTACATAAGCAACTTTTTCTGGTTCCCATGCGCCGCATGGGAACCAGTTTCATCATTCCTAAGGTGTTTTGGCCGATTTGGACGCCCTAGTAGTCCGTCCCATAAGTTCTGCCCCCTGTTATGGCAATTTGAAATGTTCTTATTTAGTGACTGTAATGAACCCGTAATATAATTTATAATCACCATTGCAGTACAGTATACTGTGCTTTATTTGCGTTATAACGGGTTTATTATAATATAGAAGTGATGATCATGAACTGTTGCCATATTGAATTTTCCCCGGAAAACTCACAGAAGCGTATCAACAAATT
>JAAERC010000041.1 GCA_024230695.1 Candidatus Zixiibacteriota bacterium | reverse complement strand
GGCTGTTGCTTTTTGGGATAATTCCCCGACCGGTCATAAGAAAAAAATCTATATGTTGTGGTCAGGATAAGGGTTTTGGAGATTTACCACTATAATCTTCTCCAAAAGACCGTATGAATTTGGGAAAGTGCCCAAAAAAGGGCCAAATTTTATGACCTGTAATTTGGCACAAAGTATGACAGGATTTTGGCCCGTAACACCTTACCAAATGAACTATACTTCGCAGCCCAGACCACAAGGCCATTCACAGCCGTCATTTTCTGCGGCGTGCCAAGGTGGTCATTGTGGTAGAAGAAGTATTCTGATCCCTGCTTCATAAATAAAGGATCGGTACCCCAGGTACCGCCGGGTTTCCAGCCGTATGTTTTGATCTCAGCTCCGGCCTGGGTGTACTCTCCGATCAGGCCTTCGTCCGAGTAGAGGTAGTAGGTTTTTGTGCCGGTGACCTCTTTCCAGATCCTTCTGCCAAACGGATCATACCCGTATCGGGCAATGATAGTGCCGGTACCGTCTTCCACTCTTACCAGGCGGTCTTCCAGGTTGTAAAAGAACAGGGTGATTGATCCGTCCACGGTTTTTTGGATCATGTTGCCATTGGCATCATATTCATAGCTTGTATTCGCGTGGGTTGTGCCAGAATTTAGCATGCAACGTCATATTTTGAAAATCACACTTAAAAAAACGCAATACCCCATGATAAATAAAAAGAATATGCTTTTAATTTTATTACTTAATCTGGATCTATATCTTTCAGAAATTAAGAAGTAAATTAATGCAAAAATATTAAAGAATACTATTAGTACAAACCAATACCTTTCGTCGTTTCCAAAGACGACCAATTCTTTTGAACAAAAATATGGCACTATTAAAATCCCATAAACTGCGTACCCAATCACAAATAGATATAAAGCATACTCACTGATCATAGTCATTTTCGATATCCAAAATTTAGGAATTAATCATCACAGACAATTGATGCTGTCGTACAAAATTGTTTTCCAACAAATAGGGAAAAACCAACAGATGGGTTTACATTGTTTCCCGATGTGCCGACTATCCCTCCTGATATTATAGTTTCAGATGAATGATATTGTTCAATTGATTCATTAGAAAAATAATCGTAGATTACCGTTCCTGTCCCGAGTGTTTCCCCTTCTTCTCCGTGACTTTCAAAGCTATACCCAATGCTAATGTCAGCACCTACTCCAAAAGCAGCGCAGTTTAAAACACCTGAGCATTTTTTGTTGTTTGAAAGACAGGTAAAAGTAACTCTTGATCGGCTACCTCCCATGAAAACAACAAGATTTACATTACCGTGAACATCAACATCCCATTTACCTCCAGGACAGTCTGAACACTCCTCAGCTAATCCATAGGGATCAATAAATTTTAGAGGCCTGTTGTTTACATATAAATAAAAATTCATACCTCCCTCAAACTTAATAGGATCGGGAATAAGATATCTTCCAGTTTTAGCGTTATAATATCTATGGAAATTAAAGTGCAGCCCAGTCTCCGTATCCTCATACTGCCCGGCAAGCCTCAGATTATTCTCAACCGTAGATGCCGGATCAATCTCAGCCTTACCAAAAGATGAGTATTTGGCCGACCAAACCACAGCCCCATTCACAGCCGTCATTTTCTGGGGTGTACCAAGGTGGTCATTGTGGTAAAAATAGTACTCTGATCCGATCTTCATGAATAGAGGATCCGTACCCCAGGTGTTCCCTGGTTTCCAGCCATAGGTTTTGATTTCGGTTCCGGCTTGGTCATATTCCCCGATCAGGCCTTCGTCCGAGTAGAGGTAGTAGGTTTTTGTGCCTGAAATTTCTTTCCAGATCCTGCGTCCAAACGGATCATACCCGTATCGGGCAATGATAGTGCCGGTACCGTCTTCCACTCTTTCCAGGCGGTCTTCCAGGTTGTAAAAGAACAGGGTGATTGATCCGTCCACGGTTTTTTGGATCATATTGCCAT
>JAAERC010000040.1 GCA_024230695.1 Candidatus Zixiibacteriota bacterium | reverse complement strand
TCTCAATGGCCGGGACGCTTTTTTCCTGACCGGTACTGATGAACATGGTAATAAGATAGCTGAAGCCGCCGAGGCCGCCGGAGTTAAACCACAAGTATTTTGTGATGACATTGTTACGCATTATAAAAAAGCCTGGAACAAGCTTGATATTGAGTATGATGATTTTATTCGAACAACTGAGGATCGCCATATAACGGCGGTTCAGCAATTATTGACCATTCTTAATGATGCCAAGACTGAAAATGGTGATTCGGTGATTTATACCGGAACCTATGAAGGTATGTATTGTACTGGGTGTGAAAAATTTCTGACCGAAAAAGACCTGGTCGATGGGGTTTGTCCTGACCATAAAAAACCACCTCAGTTACTTGAGGAAAAAAATTACTTTTTTAGATTGAGTGGTTTTCTTGATAAGATAAAAGAGCTGATTGAATCAAATGAATTGCTAATTTTACCCGATGAACGTCGGCGCGAGGTTCTTGGATTATTAAATCAAGAACTTTTTGATTTTTCACTATCGCGCGAGAAAGTAAAATGGGGTATTCCTCTACCGTTTGATCGGTCGCAGGTAGCCTATGTTTGGGTGGAAGCTTTATCAAATTATATCACTGCCATTGGATATGGAGGAAATGAGGAACTTCTTAAAAAGTGGTGGTATGAGGCTGAGACGGTTCATTTGATGGCTAAAGATATTTTGAAATTTCATTGTATTTTCTGGCCGGCGATGTTATTGGCGGCTAATCTTCCATTACCAAATACAATATTTCTACATGGCTTTTTTACCGTTGACGGCGAGAAGATGTCAAAAACGCTGGGGAATCAGATCGATCCGGTTGAATTGGTGGATCAGTTTGGCTCTGATGCGACTCGTTATTTGCTCTTAACACAGTACCCATTTGGCGCTGATGGTGATATTAAGCGGCAACGTTTTGTTACGAAATATAATAGCGATCTGGCCAATGATCTGGGAAATCTTGTTTCGCGTGTTGCCAAGATGATTGAAGCAAATTTTGATGGTAAACTTCCGGAACCAACTGATGATGCGGTTGGTCTTAAAGAATTAATTAGCGAAACAGAAGAGTTACCTGAAAAAGTTGAAGATCATATTAATAATTTCCGGATTAGTTCTGCTATTGATGATACAATGAATCTGGTGCGGTCAACAAATCGCTTTTTTGATAGTAATGCTCCCTGGAAATTGATAAAAGAGGGCGAGAAAAAGAAGGCCGGCGGAATTCTATATGCCAGTGTTGAGGTAATTAGGATTATAGCTATTATGTTAAATCCCACTATGCCTAATAAAACAATGGAAATATTCTCGGTGTTTGATTTGACGCAGAAAGATATGAATAACCGCGAGGCTCGAATTTTTTATAGTTTACCTCCAGGTTCGCCAATTAAAATATCTAATTCAATTTTCCCAAGAATTGATGAAAAGAAAATTGAGGACAAGGGCAAAAAAGAGAAAAAATCGGGAAAGAAAAAAGATGGTGCCGAGGGGCTGATTGATATCAAAGAGTTCGGCAAAGTCAAAATGGTTGTGGCTGAGATACTCGAAGCTGAAAAAGTTGAAGAAGCTGATAAGCTTCTGAAAATTCAGATAGAGATCGGTTCAGAAAAAAGACAGGTAATTGCCGGAATTGCCAAACATTATGCCCCGGATGATTTGATCGGTAAAAAAGTAGTTGTTGTGAAAAATCTCAAACCGGCCAAGATAATGGGTATTGAATCAAACGGGATGCTTCTGGCGGCCTCGAAAGGCAAAAAACTGACTTTAGTAATCCCCGATAATGATTTACCATCGGGAGCGACTATCGGCTGATGATAGATTCTCACTGCCATCTCGATTTCAAAGATTTTAATAATAATCGTTTGGAAATTATAGAGAATGCCCGGGTTTCGGGTATTCATACTTTTATTAATATCGGTGCTGATATTGAGTCATCGCGAGGAACGGCAAAACTGACCGACGAACATGATTTTATCTATGGTACAGTCGGGGTTCATCCACATGACGCAAAAAAGTATGACCAAAACACCGAAGATGAGATCAATCGATTACTAAGTAAAAAGAAAATAGTTGGTGTTGGTGAAATAGGCCTTGATTTTTATCGTGATTTGTCGCCGCGGGATATTCAAAAATCTGTTTTTAGAAAGCAGTTGGATATCGCCGTTGAAAAAGATCTGCCGGTTGTTATTCATACTCGTGATTCATTTGATGAGACACTTGAGATAATCAAAGAATATGCTGACTCGTTACCGAGTGGCGTGTTTCATTGTTTCCCCGGGTCCGTCGATGAGGCATATAAAGTGATTGATTTAGGATTTCATATTGGTATTGGCGGTGTCGTGACCTTTAATAAAGCAACGATGGCTTCGGTGGCTAAAGAGATTCCTTTGGATCATATACTTCTTGAGACCGATTGCCCATATTTGGCGCCGGTTCCATTTCGGGGGAAGCAGAATCAACCCGGTTATGTGAAATATGTAGCAGATAAAATCGCCGAGTTAAAAAATATTAAAGTTGCCGAAGTTGAAAAAACCACAGATCGAAACTGCCAGAAACTATTTCATCTTGTTGAGACTTTTGGCGGATAGGAAAATTATCCTTTATGCCCGGAAGATTTCCCAAAAAAAGATTTTCACAGGTTTTTTTGGCCGACAAAAAGTATGTCAAAAGGATTATAGATAAGCTTGAGATCAGCAGTGATGATA
>JAAERC010000039.1 GCA_024230695.1 Candidatus Zixiibacteriota bacterium | reverse complement strand
TGGAGATAAAAGATGAAAAAGATTTTAGAGAAAAAAGGCCGGAGGCGATTGTTGATCTATTTTTTAACGGCATTAAGGCAAAATAGACATACTATGCCTTTCCTTTTTTTATTAGTTATTTTCTTGCTGACACCTACATTACCTGTTTTTGCCAATTCATTTTTGACTCTTGACAAGGCAGTAAAAATGGCCCAGGAACATTCGTTTATAATACAGATCTCTGATGTTAACCAGCAAACTGCCAAACATGATTTGAATACGATCCGTGCAAACCGCTACCCCACTTTATCACTTAATGCATCAGGGTTCTATGTCAATAAACTTCAAAAGATCGATGCCCTCCCGGCCGCAATGGAGATAGGCAGTCATGAAAACTATCAGGCTGATGTCAGATTATCTTTCCCAATCTATACCGGCGGCAAATTAGATGGCTCCATTTTGGCTGTTAAAGCTATTTCTGAGGGTGAATTATTTGAATATGATGCCCAAAAATTGGCTGTTTCATTTCAGAGTCGGTTAGCCTGGTTCAACCTCAGTATGAGACAGCGATTGGTCAATTCAGCCGAGGTCTCATTGGAACGAATCAATATTATTAAGGAAAACATTATAAATCTCCATAATAACGGTTTGGCTGATTCGGTTGATATCCTTGAAACCGAATTGGCATATGAAAACGGACGTGAACAATTACTGCAAATGGAAAACGAGCTGCATAATGCCTCGACAAAGCTGGCAATTCTAATAGGTGTTTGCTCAAAAGAAGTAATTGAACTTCCGCCTGAAATTCCCCGGCCGGATAATTCTATATTGCAGTATCAGGATTTTCTGATTGATACCGATTCCATATTTCGACCAGAGTTAAAAAAAATCTCCAGTAAAATAAATTCAGCCGAACAACAGATCAGAATAAAAAGGGCCGCCTATATTCCAAATATTACTGGTTTTGGCGGATATTCGATCGGTAAACCAAATCGAAATATGTTTGACCCTGAGTGGAATGATTATTTTTCGGCAGGTCTGATGCTAAACTGGGAATTTAATTTTGGCGGAAAAGCAGGCAGTGATATTGCCTCGGCTAAACAAAAATTATCATCGGTCCGGCTGAATTATCTTGCTGTTGAGGAAAAGTTACATCTTGAATCTGAAATAGCATTGGAAAATATCCTAAGTGCATACAAACTATATGAGTCATCACAAAGGAAATACAATATTACCGGCAACAAGTTTCGACTTGCCAAAGAAAAGCAGAAAGCTGGCGGGTTAACGGTGAACCGATTACTCGAAATAGAATCTGAATATTCGGCCGCCGAGCAGATCTATTTTGTATCACAATTAAAATATTATATAAACGAATCATATTTCCTATATGCTATTGGCTCAGATAAAATCTATGGAGGTTTCTAAAATGAAAGGCCTACTTTCAAAATACGGCTGGTTGTTAATTATACTTATACTTGTTTCATGCGGCGAGGATAATTCTGCGCCCGGAGGATCGGGACTAATTGAGGCAACCGAGGTGGTTATTTCGGCCAAAATGACCGGACATATTGAACGGCTATTTATTGGCGAGGGTGATATTGTTCAGACCGATGACACTGTGGCCGTTATAGACACTACAACTACCCGGCTGAAACTTAATCAGGCTGAAGCCTTAAGATCATCGGCGGAGGTTCAATTAGAAATTTCCGTAATAAATATTGACCAGATACATCTAAAATTATCTCTGGCAAAAAAGGAATTTGATCGGGTCAAAAATCTTATTAAAACCGGATCGGTCAATCAGCAACAATATGACAAAGCGGAAACTGCTTATAATCAAGCAATCCTGTCAAAGAAACAAGCAGAGGCGACAAAAAGGTCAGCTGAGGCCAACATTCAAAAAATTAATGCTGAAATCGCTTTACTCGGGCGACAATTAGATGATTGTTTCCCGCTGGTACCTAATAAGGGAATTGTTTCGGATAAGTTTATCGAAATCGGTGAGTTAGTAAATTTTGGCGCCCCACTTATTAAAATTGCCAGTCTTGACACCGTTTCGGTTAAGATCTATTTGCCTGCCTCAGATTTAACACAAATAAAAATAGGTGATCAAGCAGAAATCGATCCGGAAGATGGCGCCAGCCAGCCATTGGCTGGTCAAATAGTTTGGATATCCCCAAAGGCCGAGTTTACTCCAAAAAATGTACAGACAAAGGAGGCACGGGCAAATTTAGTCTATGCCGTTAAAATCGCGATTCCTAATTCACAACAGATTCTAAAAATCGGCATGCCGGTTTCGGTCAAAATCTTATGAGTTTGGTCCAGATAAATAATCTTGATAAATCATATGGTGAGCTCAAGGCTGTCTCTGATTTTAGTATGAGTGCCGACCAGGGCGAATTGGTTGCCATAGCCGGACCTGATGGTGCCGGGAAAACATCTATTTTTCGTACTGTTTGCGGCTTACTTGAATATGATAATGGTACAATAAATCTGGCCGGACTTGATATTGAAATGAATTTTGATAAAATAAAGCCGTTGCTTGGATATATGCCTCAGAATTTCTCGCTCTATCCAGATTTATCAGTTGAGGAGAATCTTCATTTTTATGCCGGACTTTTTGG
>JAAERC010000038.1 GCA_024230695.1 Candidatus Zixiibacteriota bacterium | reverse complement strand
GCATATCTTGCCAATACTAATCAAATCGATGGTGATGGTGATGGAGTCGGCGATATCTGCGATAATTGTCCAACCACATCAAATCCCGATCAAAAAGGATTTGATAGTGATGGAATTGGAAATGCCTGCGACAATTGTCCGCAATATAGCAATGTTGATCAGGCAAATAATGACCTTGATAGTCTCGGAAATGTCTGCGATAACTGCCCGGACTCAACTAACAACGATCAAAATGATATTGATGGTGATTTACTCGGCGATGTCTGTGATAATTGCCCCGACATCAGTAATGAAGAACAGATAAATACTGACATCGACAGTTTGGGAAATCTCTGCGATAATTGTCCTGATATCCCCAATAACGATCAGGCGAATATAGATTCTGATGCATTAGGAAATGTATGCGATAATTGCCCGGATATTATCAATGATGATCAGTCAGATGTGGACTCAGACAGTATCGGCGATGTTTGTGATAACTGTATATCAGTAAGCAATACAAATCAGGTGAACTCGGATTCCGATTCCTGGGGCGACGCCTGCGACAACTGTCCGGATATACAAAATTTGAATCAATCCGATGTGGATTCCGACAGTTTTGGTGATGTTTGCGATAATTGCCCTACGACCAGCAATACAAGCCAAATAAATTCTGATCTCGACAGCTATGGCGATCTCTGCGATAATTGTCCCGATAGTACTAATAGTAATCAGGCGGATTTTGATACCGATGGAATTGGCGATGTCTGCGATAACTGCTGGACAGCAAACAACACAAATCAGCAAAATTCCGACCTCGATACTCTTGGAAATGTATGCGACAACTGCCCCACAATAACCAATAATAATCAGGCGGATGCTGACAGCGATGGAATCGGCGATATTTGCGATAATTGTTTAACTACCAGTAACACCAATCAGAATAACTCCGACCTTGATATTTTTGGTGATGCCTGTGATAATTGTCCTGATGTAAGTAACAACGATCAGGCCGATGGCGACGGCGATGGAGTTGGTGATGTCTGCGACAATTGTCCGACGATTTCCAATTTGGGACAAGCGGATGCCGATAGTGATGGTATTGGCGATGCCTGTGACAACTGCCCGGTTGTTTCCAACACTAACCAGGCTGATGGTGATGGTGATGGTGTTGGCGACGCCTGCGATAATTGTCCCGAAAGTTCTAACACGGTTCAGGCTGATTCAGACAGCGATGGGGTTGGAGATATTTGCGATAATTGCCTGATGGTAAGTAATACAAATCAAACAAATTCCGACCTTGACACACTTGGTAATGCCTGCGATAACTGCCCCGATTTTGACAACAACGATCAAGCCGATGGCGACACTGATGGAGTTGGTGATATCTGTGATAACTGTGTCTCAATCAGCAATACAGACCAGGCAAATAATGACTTAGATAATTTTGGTGATTTGTGCGATAATTGTCCAGATAATGCAAACAACAATCAGGATGATGGCGATGTTGATGGCATCGGTGATCTCTGCGATAATTGCCCGACCTTAAGTAATACAAGTCAGACTAATGATGATACTGATACATTTGGCAATGTATGCGACAATTGTCCGCAAACAGCCAATGAAGATCAGCTAGATGGAGATACCGATGGAATTGGAGATGACTGTGACAATTGTGTTTCAGATCCCAATACCAATCAATCCGACTCTGACAGCGACGGAGTCGGTAACCTCTGCGATAATTGCATTGATATTGCCAATACTGAGCAACTCGATGCCGATGGAGACAATATCGGCGATAACTGTGATAGTTGCACTGATACCGATGATGATGGTTATGGTAACCCCGGTTATACGGCCAATGATTGTCCTGATGACAACTGTCCTGATGTTTCCAACAACGATCAGGCAGATATTGATACCGACGAGGTTGGTGATATTTGCGACAATTGTCCGGAAAAATTTAATCCGGAACAGACTGATACCGATGGAAATAATATTGGTGATTTATGTCAATATGTTTGTGGTGATGCCAACAATGATGAACTAATCGATATTTTGGATATTGTATTTATTATAAACTTTAAATACAAGGGCGGCCCCGCACCAGAATTTCCGGAGGCGGCCGATCTCGACGGAATCCCGCTTATAAATATTCTGGATATTGTATATCTTATAAATTTCAAATATAAAGGCGGGCCGGACCCGATCTGTCTATAGAATTATTAAGATATTGACTTGATGTAAATTTAGTTGGAAAAAATTAATCTATTCTTCGCGCTTGGTCAGATGAATACTCATTAATCTGACCATACCAGTCCGGTCAAAAGCTTCTATCATAATCGGAAGATGATCTTCTTCTTTGGCATAATATGAAAACCCGAGAATATTAGGCATAATTTTCATCACTTTATAGCAATCATAGCTTCCAATAGAAAGCGAAATCGTTTCCTCTCCAATAACCGAATCGGTGACATTTTGAACTTCGTATGGTTTCCCGGTCAGATTAATAAGATTAATCTGGCGATAACTCCTCGACCATCCAGTATCAAAAACACAACTCCGTCCCAAAAGCATGGCCCCCATCCCGGTCACCAAATCATCATAAAAAGGGATCCGGCATGAAACCGCAATTGTATCACTGGCCAATATTTCGAGACTTTCGCCATCAGGTTGAGCCGTTACCACTAAAGAATCTATTCCATAAAAAACTTTCGCTCCCGGTGCAAAATAAAAATTATTTTCAGAACTAATAAGCCGTAGAGTCCGGGCATCATACTTCTCGTTGGTTTTAATAGTCACTACGTGCTCATTTATAGCAAGATGCTGGGTGACAATAATAATATCATCCTCACCGCCGGTTCGAGTAAGAGTAATACTATTTTGTCCCTTATTGGTCTTATCTCCATAAGTAATTACTTCATACTCAAGTTTTTCATTTTTGCCGTCGGGCCAGTTATCGGTAAAATTACCCGCCACTGCAATGATTGGGAGTAATATCAAACAGTATAAAACTATCGAATTATTTTTAAATAACTTCATATACACTCTCAACTATTTGATAGTATTAATCCAGTTTGACAAATACTCAAACCGTCCCTCAGAATAATTTATCATTCCTGCCAACTGACCATTCTTTAGGCCAACAATTATATCGCCGTAATAATTATCCTCAATAACTAAACAAAGCGTATCGTCAAATGGAATATTCTCCGGGCGGTCTTTTTTCTTGTTTATCTTTTCAGAATAATTTGACCAGGATAAAAACTTCCCGCCGCTT
>JAAERC010000037.1 GCA_024230695.1 Candidatus Zixiibacteriota bacterium | reverse complement strand
TTGATCCGGCGGAAATCCGCCAAGTTCCAGCATCGCTTTGGCATTAACCAAACCGGAGGGAGTATCATAACTGAAAACATAACCATTGATAATAGATTCTTTGGCCAGTTCCATCTCTTCTTGAGTAATACCGTTTTCTTTGACTTCGGATATGATCTCCGTCATCATCCCCAGCGCTTGGGACAATTGATTCGCTTTGGTCAAGCAGTATCCGAACAATGTTCCGGTCAACGGACGGTTATAAAAATAACTTCCGACCGAATATGCCAAACCGGCCGCAGTGCGAACTTTTTGCGTCAACCGCGACGAAAACCCGCCACCTCCAAGCGCGAAATTCATTACTTCCATCGCAAAACGATCAGGGTTTTTATCGGTCATACAGAGAAACCCAAAACGTATATTGGCCTGGTTGATATTTTTCTCAGCATAGTACAACCCCGGCTTATATTTCTGTTGAGCTGGAGCCGGTTTTTCGAATTTTATATTCGTTTTTTTCCAACCGCCAAAATAATTGTTAAGAATTGTTTTGATTTCATCAACAGTTTTGTCACCCGAAATAGCCATAATACAATTGTCTGGACTATAAAACTTTTTGTGCCAATCGATTACATCATCACGAGTGATACTGTTTATCGATTCCAATGTAGGGTAGAGACCATATGGATGATTCTTATAAACCGTTTGATAATAAACACGACGGCCAATATCACGGGCATCATCATTTTGACGTTTTATCTGGTCAATCTGATTTGATAGCTCCAATGCTAATTTGGATGAATCAAAAGCCGGTTTTAAAAGCATATCAGAGAGAATCTCAAATCCGGTTTCGATATCTTTTTTCAGTAAACGCATATCAATCGAAAAGTACTCATCACCTGTATTACTTCTTAAAGATATCCCGACAAAATCCAAATCTGAATCAACCAAGTCCGGGGGGCGTTTGCCGGCTCCACCGCTCCGAAGTAGAGTCGATGTTATATCAGATAGTCCCGCTTTATCCGGTGAATCCTGCACTGTTCCACCTTGAAAATACGCTGAAAATGTCAGAACCGGCAGTTGATGATCCTCAAGGAAATAGACAACTATTCCATTATCGGTTTCGAACCGGACTGGTTCAGGAGGATTAAAATCTAATGGTGCAAATTCCATATCACGTGGATGTTGCGCAAAACTCAAACCGGAAAGAAGGAAAATAAAAATAAATATTAATTTGATGGTTCTCATTGTTTTTCTCCTTTCTTTAAAGGAACAAGTGTCGCAACTGTTCGATTACTTTCAATAAGATATTTTGCGGCTACCCGTTTGATGTCTTCTGGGGTCACTGCCAAAAGTTGTTCTCTAAGTTTAAACAGGTTTCGCCAGTCGTGGGTCATGTTTTGAGTAATTGCCAATCGATACGCCAGACCAAAATTACTATATGATGCCCAGATATAGTCGGCATCAATATTATTTTTGATTTTTGTTAGCTCGGTCTCATCAACAAGCTCGGTCGCCAGTTTTTCAAACTCTTCATAGATGGCCGCCTCAATATCGGTTGTACTTACCCCCTCTTTTGGTTCAGAGTATATATTTAAAACTCCGGCATGACGGTCGCCCATCACTCCGCCGGGGAAGAAAGCGACATCCACATTAAGACTTAGTTGTTTATCCAATACCAGCGATTTGTATAGCCGGGAGGTGCGTCCATCGCCAATAAGCCGGCCAATAACTTTGAAGGCCGGTTCATCTGGTGAGTCAAACGCAGTTTTATGATAAGCAATATAGACAGCCGGGTTGGCGTCAAATGTTACATTAACACGCCGTTCACCCAACTGCTCAGGCTCTTTGGTATAGATCGGTTCGAAATTGTCAGTAGCAGATAACTGTCCAAAGTATTTTTCAGCCAGTTTTTTAACTTCGGAGGTTTTAATATCACCAACAACGGCAACTGTTAGATTTGTTGGTGTATAGTACGTATCAAAAAACCTCTGTAAGTCCTGGCGAGTCAGACTATTTATTTCTGATTGCCACTCCCAGTAGATCTGATATGGATGAGCCAGAAATGAAGTCGCGATCAGCTGTTCAAATAGTTTCGATTCGCTATTATTTTCAACTGACTGCCGGCGCTCCTCACTGACTACATCGCGCTCGGTGAAAAACTCCCTGAAAGCCGGTTTAATAAGCCGGTCAGATTCCATCTTAAACCACAACTCTAATCGATTTGTTGGCAGTGAAACATGATAGCTGGTGATATCATATCCGGTCCAGGCGTTAAATTGAGCGGCACCATGACGAGTGTAGATCTGATCAAATTCATTCGGGATTGTATATACCGATGAGGATTTGGCGAGTGAATCAAGGATCAATTCAAGTTCTTTGATATACTCTTGATGTTCCTCAAGTTTTTCGGGATTATTTAATTTGATAAAACGAAGTTCACGATTTGCTTTATCGATTCTGGCCCAGAGCGAATCCTCTTTTATCCAGAGCTCTTTTTCAGCATCGATATTTGATGTCCCGACCGTTTCGGAACCTTTGAACATCATATGTTCTAATAGGTGCGCGGTTCCGATATTTCCGATTTTTTCATATCCTGATCCGGCTCCGGCACAGATATAGCCGGTAAAAACCGGAGCATTGGCTCGTTCAACAACCAGTACTGTTAATCCATTATCCAGTTTTATCTCATTAACCGGAAACGGTTGTTCATCTTCAGCCCAGCTTGTACTTGTCAATAAAACAAAACAGGTTAGACAGCAAAGTAAAATAATATTTTGTTTTTTCATTCTGTTCCTTATTATATTTCTATTTTTCTATTCTAATGATTTTTTATGATATCAAATATTTCATTTAAATCAGTTATACAAT
>JAAERC010000036.1 GCA_024230695.1 Candidatus Zixiibacteriota bacterium | reverse complement strand
GGATGGTAATGCCACCGGCGTTATGTTGACTCTTGGGTTTAATGCTGTCAGGATTTATCAGGAATTTATGCGTCAGGATCGAATTGATGATGCCGCCGAAGTATTGGAATTTACAATTGAAAAGTATCCCGAGTTTTTCCAATGCTATCCGCTTCTGTCTGATTTATATCGTCAGCAGGGAGACAGCGCCAAAGCACAGGATCTTTTGCTTCAAATGGAAACAACTATGACAGAACTCTATGAGACTAACCCGAATAATCAGTTTTATATTCAGGATCTTGGTCTGGCAAAACATAATCTGGGAAAAACCGATGAGGCGCTGGAATTGCTCTGGCGCGGGTTTGAGATAAACCCCAGCAGCGGATATGCCTATAGAAAACTTATCCAGTATTTATTTGATGTTAAAAGAATGACTGATATCGTGCGGGCCACAAGGATGTTTGCCAATTATAAACGAAATCTGGCCGATCCGTTGGTCCAGGAGATTTTAAATGGTGCCCCGGCCCAGAATCTTCCGGTTGAACCATAAATAATTGCTGGTTTATCCAGTAATTTTATAGCTACTATTGCGGCGATATTTACCATTGGTGCGGGTCATCATATTTTCGATAATGAACTCGCGTCGCACCAAACAATAGTCATCGTAATATTTTTGTATGATCTCATTGACTTCTGTTTCGGTATATACCTGACCTGTTTTAAACTCTTTTAATATCAGCTCAATAATATAACGTCTTTTTTTCCGTTGAGCCGGCATAGCGGTAACACGGCCGTCTTTGGTAAAATTATTAATTACTTTCGCTGATTGATTTCTGATTTGCCTTTGATTGGAATGTTTATTGATCCAGGATAATAGGTCGGCTTCAGATACTCGCCAATCCTTGCCAATTTTATATCCTACAATTTCACCACACGCCAATTTTCGGGCAATTACCTGAATATTCATCTTAAGCATCTCAGCAATATCCTGAGTGGAATAAAACTTGAGTGTTGCCGGTATTTCTGATTTATTCATTTTGTCCTCCATAGTCATTTATTACATATAATACTACGCTAAAGTATTGTCAAGTCCTTTATAATACTTATCGAATAGTATTTGATTGACTTTATGCTTTAATATTGTTTATTAATCAAAATAATGATTAAACTCACCTATATAGTTCTCTGCCTGATTTGGGGTTCCACCTGGCTGGCGATAAAAATTGGTCTTGATGATGCTCCACCACTTTGGTCGGCTGGTTTGAGATTTTTGATTGCCGGACTGATTTTGATACTGATCAACTGGTTTCGAAAGGTAAGTTATCCAAAATCATCCAAAGAGATATTCCGAATAGCGCTTCCCGGGTTGATAATCTATGCTTTTCCATATATGATGGTTTACCATGCCGAGCAATATATCAGTTCCGCGCTGACGGCGGTTCTGTTTGCCAGTTTTCCATTTTTTATAGCCGGCTTCTCATTTTTTATGCTCAAAACCGAAAAACCTAATATTTATTCCTGGTTAGGATTGGTGGTTGGATTTATTGGTATTATTGTGGTT
>JAAERC010000035.1 GCA_024230695.1 Candidatus Zixiibacteriota bacterium | reverse complement strand
GAAGTCAAAACTCTTCTGGAAGATGAGCCGGAAAGTGATGAACAGGCGCAGTATATTTTGGCTCGGATAAAAGATAATCCGATGTTAAGAGGAAAGCTTGCTTCCGATAATGGCAAAGCTATTGCGATGTTTATACCGATTGAATCAAAAAATATGTCACATCGGATCGCTGGCGAGATACAGGAAATTGTGGATCGTCACTCAACCGGCGAGGAATATTTTATTGCCGGATTATCGGTCGCGGAAGATAGTTTTGGTACCGAGATGTTTCGTCAGATGGGTATCAGCGCACCGATGGCCGGAGCAATTATTTTCCTTCTGATGTTTCTGTTTTTCAGAAATATAAAAATCATTATTGCGCCGATGATTGTCGCGATCGCGGCAATTATATGGACGATGGGACTTCTTATCATGACCGGCAACACGGTTCATATAATGAGCTCGATGATCCCAATATTTCTGTTCCCAATAGCAGTGCTTAATTCGATTCATATTATTTCCGAATTTCATGACCGCTATCAAAAATATAAACATAAAAAGACAACCATTCGTAAGACAATCTCCAAATTATTCGTCCCGATATTATTTACAACCGTGACAACAATAGTAGGATTTATATCACTCGCACTAACACCAATTCCGCCGGTGAGAGTGTTTGGGATTTTTGTAGCGTTTGGGATCTTTGTCGCATGGTTCTTGTCAATCACTTTTAATCCGGCATTTGCGGTTTTAATTTCAGATAAAGCATTACGGAATTTTGGCAAAAACCAAGATAAGGGTGGTATCTTATCAAAGATCATGCATTTCTTTCGAGATTTCAATTCCAAACATTATAAAGCAGTTCTATTTAGTACCGGGGTTTTAGTTGTGGTAGCCGCAATCGGGTTAAGTAAAATCGTTGTTAACGACAACCCAGTCAAATGGTTTAAGGCAGATCATCCACTCCGAGTCGCTGATGTTACATTAAATAAGCACTTGGCCGGTACCTATATGAATTATCTTATTGTTGATGGTGAAGAACCAGACGCGTTGAAAGACCCGGCAACATTAAAATATATTGAAGATCTCCAGAAACATCTGGTTAAAAATGAGGTCGTCGGATCCACAACTGGCATAACTGATATTGTCAAAAAAATCCGGTATGAACTTTTTGACGGTGACAGTTCAAAACTTGCTATTCCAGACAATCAGGAGGAGATTGCTCAAAACATCTTCCTGTTTGAGATTTCTGGCGGCAACCCTGATGATCTATTCAAGTTTATTACCGAGGATTATTCAAAAGCAAATCTTTGGGTTCAATTAAAAGAAGGCGAT
>JAAERC010000034.1 GCA_024230695.1 Candidatus Zixiibacteriota bacterium | reverse complement strand
ATTATGATATTGATGTAATTTTATTGGATTTGAAAATGCCCGGATTAAGCGGCAAGGAAGCACTTGAAGAAATAAAAAAATATAGACCCGCGGTTCAGGTAATTATGCTTACGGGGCACGGATCAATGGCGTCGGCAATGGAAACCGGGCGATTGGAGGCATTTGATTTTCTTGAGAAACCATGCGAAATTGATAAACTTATAGAAACGATTGAGGCGGCCAGGGAAGCGCGACCTCATGTAATGGCACGACATGAGATTCCGCAGGTGGAAAAGGGATCATTCAAGAAGTGGCTGATAGGATCACATAATTCGCGCCCCGGTATCATATTACTTGGGGCATTGATATTTTTAACTATGTTATTGGCACCTGCGCCACAACGGCTTTTAGAAATTATATCCGCTCCTAAGACCGGGGAAATTACCGATATTAATATGGGGTTTTCCGGATACCGGCAAATGAGTAACGGTGAGACCATTGCCGAATATTACAGCTATAAGAACAAAATGTATAGTACTGTAGAGGATTCCGACGGAACAAGTATAAAAATCCCGCAAACTCCGGCTGACGTTTCAAAAAAAGCGCGAATAATGTTGGCTACTTTAATTATTGCCGCCTTGTTCTGGGCTTCAGGAGCGGTGCCTATCGGCATAACGGCTCTTCTTGTCGGCGTTTTGATGTACTTTAGCGGGATACTTCGACCCGATGATATCGCAAAATCGTATGCCAAAGATGCGGTCATTTTTATATTCGGAGTCTTGGCGCTGGCCGTGGCAATTGCAAAAACCGGTCTTGATAGAAGAATCGGACTTATTTTATTAGGTTCAGCAAAAACGCTTCCACGGTTACTTTTTATTTTTTTACCGCTCTTAGCCATGGCTTGCTCGCTTGTGTCGGAGCATGCATTGGTCGCTTTTATTATGCCACTATTTATGATGGTTTATGTCACATCAATTCGAGAGGCTGGTGTTAAGAAGGATAGGGCGCTGGCTGTTATGTTTGCTCTCACTCTCTGTTATACTGCCAATTCCGGAGGCCCGGGTTCGCCCGCGGCCGGGGGGAGGAATGCTATTATGATGGGCATTTTACAGGATTATAATGTTGCCCCAACCTTTGGTGAGTGGATGACATATGGGATGCCCTTTGTCCCAATCATGGCCCTTGTAATTGCCGCATATTTCTATTTGAGATTTCGATCAAAACTCAAGGTTAAATCGCTGAACGTATCGGCTATAGTGCATAAAGCATCCGATCAAATAGGGCCAATGAACAAAAATGAATATATTACGGCGGCTGTTCTTGTGGGTGTTATAGTTTTATGGATAAGTGCCAGCGATACTTTTGGAATGGGCGGACCAATTATACTTGGTTTAGTCGCTCTTAATATTATGCGGGTACTTAAATGGCGCGATATAACGAAAATTCATTGGGAAGTTATTGCTCTATATGCCAGCGCGGCAGCGATGGGAAAAGGGCTTGCGGAAACCGGTGGAGCCTTGTACCTGGCAGATGGTTTCCTTAATATTCTCCCCGAGTTTATGCGTGACGGTTCCGGATTGGCCATGGCTGTAAGTTTGTTTACGGGAATTACGACTAATTTCATGAGTGACGGAGCGACCGTGTCAGCAATTGGGCCGATTACCGTACCTATGGCAACAATAAGCGGCACTCATCCTTGGATGATTGGTTTCGCAACCGCATTTGCATCCTCATTTGCTCATATGCTGATTATTGGAACACCATCGAATGCGATCGCCTATGCGATGGCTAAAGATCCTGTGACTGGAGAACAGTTAGTAAAATTATCTGACTTCCTGAAACATGGAGCAGTAGTGCTATTATTGTCATTTGTAGTTTTATGGGGTTGGACAATATTTGGATATTGGAGATATATAGGATTTTAATAGTAGAAAGGATAATATTATGTCAGACAAAATTAAATTGTTGATTGTTGATGACGAGGAAGAATTTCTCGAGTCCATTGCCAAACGGCTTGAGATGAGAGATTTTGATGTTTGCACTGCTACACGAGGAGCGCAAGCTGTAGAAATTGCACGAGAAGAAAAATTCGACCTTGCATTATTGGACCTAAAGATGCCTGGCATGGATGGAAAACAGGTATTGGAAATACTTAAGAAAGAACACAAACATATTGAAGTAATTATTCTCACCGGGCACGGTTCTGTAGATTCTGCTATCGACTGCACAAAGCTTGGTGCATTTGGTTATCTTCCTAAGCCGTATGAATTAGAAAAACTCCTTGACACTCTTCGGCAAGCATTCCAAGTTCGTATGGAGAAGAAGTTTCAGGTTGACCAGGAACGGATGGAAAAGATTTCCAAACTGGCTACAAGTTCAAGTCCGCTTGGCATATTAAGGGAACTTAAGAAAATGGATGATGATGAGAAATAAGCCCTGGCTTTTATTTAGTTTGGCTCAAAATCGTCAGGTAAACAAATATTATGCATGAATTGACATACTTGCAGGACTTGGTTGTTATACTTGGTTTTGCCGTTGTAATTGTTATTGTATTCCACAAATTGAAACTGCCCCCTATTGCCGGATTTATTCTTTCCGGTATCTTTGTCGGTCCTCAGGGACTCGGCTTGATTAATGATTCTCATCAGGTAGAGGTTTTGGCCGAGATAGGAGTTGCCTTATTACTATTTGGAATAGGTATAGAACTTTCTTTAAGGAAACTACAGCGTCTTTGGAAATTGGCGATTGTCGGCGGCCTACTACAAGT
>JAAERC010000033.1 GCA_024230695.1 Candidatus Zixiibacteriota bacterium | reverse complement strand
TTCCAGCTCATCTTTCTTTTGTAAATCGGAAGCGGTTTATTGTTCTTGACCAGATATAGATCAATAAAATGTTCCGACAACCAGAATGTAAGTCCGGCCGGGGTCTCCCCTTTTCTGAGCAGAGAATTAACAATATCAAGTGCCCGATCAAGATTCCTTATCGCGACCTGATCGGCCAGTTCATAGATCTTAAATACCTGATAATCAGAGCAGACCGCAAGAATATCCTCTTTATAAATAACACCGGCGTCGCCAATATAATCAATCAGCTTATCAACTTCACGAATCAATCCACCAATATTTCCACCACCCAGCGTGACCAGCATCTGTAATGCATCAAAATCGATCTCGATCTTTTTTTCATCGAGCATCGCCTTGATCTTACCTGCTGACATATTGCCGGTTATCCGTCCAAACTCGACTGCCGAGGATTTTTTGTTTAACAGATTCAGTACTTTGGAATTTTTGCGGGGAAGTTTGGCCGAAGGTGTCGACATGATAATAATCCGGTTCGGATCAGGCGGGGTCATAAGTTTGAGTATTTTCTCGATATCTTTCGGTTTAAGATTCTGAATATCGGTGATACTAAAAAGCTGATTTTCGCCCAACATCGGAAAAATAGATAACTCACTTAGAATATCGCCCAGTTTTTGTTTTTTCGCCGATAAAATCGTATGATTGGTTTTTAAAAGTGATTTTGGAAGAAACCGAGTAGCAATCGCTTTTTCAGCTTCTTTCATACGGTAATCTTCAGAACCGTAGAAATAATAAACCGGTTGGAACTTATTCTTGTTAAGTTCCTTGCCTAATTCTGATGGAGTCATACCGACAATTTAAGTCGGTTGATTATAGTATGTCAATCGAAAAGAAGATTTGTGGAAGGATTATTCTCCTGCGGGACCCAGCCAAGCCTGTAATCATATTTTTTCCGGTAATCAAGAGCTTTTTTGAGCAGTTCAGTGAATTCATAGGTACATTCACTCTTATTGTTGACCTGACGTATCAGATTGATATTATCCCCGAATATTTCTATCTCTTTGCCTTTGAATATTTTGCCATTCATCTCAACAAACTCAAGCAAAGTCAAAAGTGAGGCATATTCGGTATGAAGAACACCGCCGTTAAACGGAGCCTTAAAAACGATCCCGGCTTCGGGAATAGAAAAGCAGACCAGTCTTTTATCAGTGTTCTGGCGCCTTTCGGGCAGATGAGTTCCAAAATAACATTCCATGTTGGAGTGCTATCGCAAACCCTGTGCCTTTAATTGTAGGCAGTCATTAAAAACGGCTATCTTATTGCGGCCTTATATGTTAAAGGGATTCTAAAAAACAGAAAACTGCCAGTTGTAGTGAAATTTATTGCGGATTTTTGATTATGAACTGAAGTTTGGGTGCCCCACAGCTTGATGTAAATCCTGAGATAAACGAGGGGCTGTGGGTTAGTTCATTTGAACGCCGAGCAGTTTCGTCAAACAGGTTGGATAGACATTCTTGTCTGTCCGAATTCTGTAGAAATCTAAAACCTAACATTCATCGAAAGAGAGGTTGAAAAGTTGGAATAATCATATAGGTCATCGGTCGAACGATTGGATGAATAATATACCGAGACTTTTGGGGTCAATAAATTCCCGGAACCAATATTTATCGGTTTTGATAATGAAATAAGAAACGAAGCAAAAGAATCGTTTCTTGTACTTTGCTGATATGTTTCTATTTCATCGGCGCTGTATTCAATTGCGTTGATAAACGATTTTTCTTTAAAACCACCTTTTAATTCCAAAGTAAATTGTTTTGGAAAATGATGTTTAATAAATACGAAACCACTAGGTCCGCTCCAGAGATTTGCTAACGGAGAAAGATAATCAACATCAAAGTCGGCTACAATAAATGATTCATCATGCTGAATATAACGCCTGCCAAGTGTTACCGAGATTCCGGTCCTAGAACCTATTGGCCGGGAATAACGAATTGTAATATCTGCCAAAGAATAACTGTCATATTCCTCGGTTCTATTGCTCTGCCTTCCCATACTGTTATCCAAATCCAAAGGCATCTGATCATATCCTCCAAAATAATACGCGGTATTAAAATTAAGGGAATTTGTCCCAAAGGGTATCAGGTTAAATCCACCTGATAATGTAAGTCCATTCCGGGATCCATAATCGGAATTTATATATGAAACAGCCGAATAAGAAACCTTTGATTTAATATGAAATTTTGATGCTACCTGATAAATTATTCTAGCACTTGTTGCAAAATTGTTTTGATTATATAAACTATAGAAATTGCCAAATCCCTTATGAGATAGTTCACCCGAGAAAATAATTGAAATCGACGAAAGTTCACTGGTTGGAATTATCTTAATTGAACCGCCACCATTAATATTCGATAGGTCATTATTTGTTTTATAGGCACTATATTGCCCAAAAGCTAAGAGTTGAATCGATGATGATGGATAATAGTTAATATGCCCGCCAAAAGTCGAGTAAGAATCTTCGGTTACCAAAGAATCATTAAAAAGATTCCCATTATATCCGCCGCCTATGTTAATGGCCGTGTTTATTTCGCCACTTGAAATTGAAAAAGCGAATAAAATAATAATTACCGTTAATAACGGAGAATATTTGGTTGACATATTTTAACTCCTGACCTTAAATAATATACTCCGGGCAGTGAACGTTTTCACCACCCTGAATAATTAATTAATTCCTACAATTAATTATCGTCATTACCTTTTGGACCAGTACCATCACATTCACCCTGACCATCCTGGGGCGTCATATTACCAGTACCATCACCAATTCTTTTCTGATTAGTTGAACCACTGACGGCTTTCATACGATTAAATTTCTGAGTTTTGGTCATTTCCTTGGTCTGAGTCTTAACCGATTCAGACTCGCCAAGTTTACCTTTTTGTTGACCAGTGCCATCTTCGGGCTTTACATAGTCTTCATCAAGACCATTCGGGATACCATCGCCATCATGATCAGGAGCGTTATCGTTGAATCCATCACCATCAAGGTCAACGAAATTGCTTCCGCTTCCATCACAAGTTTGCGCCAGAAGATTGGTCGGTGCCAGCATAATCATACCAATTATTACTAGTCCGGAGAGAAGAAGGGTTCTTAGGTTTTTCATCGTTCTTCCTTTCATTAAAAGATCATTTATTAACTTCGCAAGTTCATTATGAAAACTATGCAACATACATGCCACCCTCACAGAAACCCCTAACAAGTAGTATAGCATAACGTTACGAATGAGCCATTGATGCCATACATCAAAGATTTGTACCGTTTAGTACACTAATTTTTGATTAGTACCTGACGGTAAATCTAGATAAAGTTTGTCATAATTTCCTCTGTTCCCAACAATTCAAATTGAAATTATTTCGTTTTTATGGAATATTATGGAACCTGATGTGTAAAAAGAAACAGATGCACAGAAAACTGATAAAGATTTCCCGGGCGATCTTAAGATCACCCGGGCACTTATGGTATTAATTGTGTCGGGTGCGGCGGCCCGACACCACTTAATTACTGACGCAATAGAAAAAGAAGGAGTTCATATACGACCCATTGACAAAGATGTATTAAAATACTAATAAGGTGGTGTATCGTGAGTACAAATAAGAACAATCACAAGAGACACAAAACCGATAAGACTAAAACCAATACCTCTTTTCTCTGGAAGTATGAACAAAAATGGATAGCCTGGGCTGTCCCAAAAGTCCCGAAATTCCTAAACGGCCGCAACCTTACCTGGGCGACCTCGCTCTGGTCAGCAATAATCTTAGTTTGCGGCTATTTTTCTGTACAAAATATAACCTGGGTTTGGGGGATGTCCGTCTCAATTGTCGGGCAGTATATAACCGACTCTCTCGATGGTGCAGTGGGGCGTTATCGAGGGAGCGGTTTAATTAACTGGGGACATTATGTTGATCATTTATTAGATTTTGTATTCTTATGCGCAGTTATAATCTCATATGCTTTCATTTTTCCGCAACATATTTTACTGCTTATGATTTTGTTGGCGATTTTTGGGTCGCACTACGCCAGCACATATCTGATATTCAGTTTCTCCCAGAAATTCCAAATGGCGACCTCCGGTATCGGTATGAATGAACTAAAAATCGGTTTACTGACTTTTAACGCAGTAATTTTCTTTAACGGGACTGACTTTGTAGAAACGATGTTAGTTATATTATCACTACTGGCACTATTGGCTCTGTTTGGTGTGATTTATGACGGCCAAAAAAAGGCGGCAAAAATTGATGATATAAGAAGGAAACAGTCAACTTCATGCGGATAAAAGAGAAGAATTTTTATTCCTCATCGGGGTCTTCATTTGCAAGATTTCTCTTCTCTATTTGCATAACATAGAGATTAACGATTAAAAATAGAAACGAAATGCCTATCCAGACAAACCCCAGCGAGATTATCGAGCCACCCATTCCGTGGGCCATATTTTCAAGAAAATGACCAAAAAAAAGGACAGCCAAACCTATAACAATAAAAAACAACCAGGCTTTGGAACGGCGTTTCAGACCTTCCAATCTTGTTTCTCTGATCTTTCTACTTCTCCACATACTCACTTTCCCTGCTATTTTAACTCATTATACATCTTCATGGCATAACGATCGGTCATCCCGGCGATAAAATCACAGATTATATATTCAACCGGTTCCTGATTTAATCGCAATTTGTACTTACCATGCAACGTCTGCGGATCTGCCTTATAACGGTCAAACAACGTTTCAATAATAATTCTGGCCTCATTGGCGTTTTCTTCCATACGCGGATGACGATACATCTTTTGCTTCAGAAATACTTTTAACTCATCCAGTTTCTTTTCCAGTTCTTTGGAAAATGTTATTAACTTAACCTTGCAGCCTCTGACATCTTCAATACTGCTAATGTCAAAATTGTTTATATTTCCTATTGACTGATTTACCAGATCGGTCACTTGCCTATCAACTAACTGCCTGACAATCGAATGATGATGATACTTATTTGGCAATTCCGGATTGGCTTTGAATGACTTTGCTTTCGCACCGGCCAGCAAAGATACTTCTTTCAGGTCTTCCAATTCTAAGATACCCGATGATAAACCGTCATCAACATCATGACTATTATAGGCAATTGAATCGGCCAAATCAACCAGAGAAGCCTCAAGAGTCGGTCGTTCGTCAGGAGAAAACAGCTCGGGATTAATCGGTTCTGATGTTGATTCATGCTTGACGATCCCCTCCCTTACTTCGTAGGTCAGATTCAAACCAGGGTAATCTTCATACCGCCGTTCAAGAACATCAACAACCCGCAAAGACTGATGATTATGATTAAACCCGCCAAAATCTTTCATCAATTCATCGAGAACATCTTCGCCCGAATGCCCAAAAGGAGTATGCCCCAGGTCATGCACACAAGCAATAGCCTCAGATAGATCCTCATTGAGACCCAACGCCCGGGCTATGGTCCGACTTATCTGGGCCACTTCTATTGAGTGAGTAAGACGAGTCCGGTAATGATCGCCCTCATGGTTTACAAATACTTGAGTTTTGTATTCCATTCGACGAAACGCGGCACAGTGAATCACTCGATCGCGATCTCGTTGAAAAGCAGTTCGCATTGGATGTTCTTTTAGAGGGTATTGGCGACCACGAGATTTTGACGAAAACGAAGCGTATGGAGCCAAAAGATTTTCTTCATAATTACCTAACCTGTCTTCCGGATTTATCATATAACAGGCTCAATCTATTTTGTTGGTGCGACCGGTTAGAAAAGATAATGAGATATTATGACTGAATCCTAACACCGGGTGATGCGACAACCCATAACAAATCGAAAATTTATTATACTCAATTTCAAATCCACCGCCATATTTGAGTGGATTAAAACTAAGACCCCAGAATAGACCATTTGTCTCAGTAAGATTTATAAATTGGGCAAGAGATATATGTGGCTTCTCATATTTTTCAAAAACTACCCGGCCGGTTACCGAATGTTTTCCCTTACCATCTATTTCGGCAAACAAATTAATTTTTACATTTTCCGCATTATCATCATCATCATCATCATCATCATATTTAACAATATTGGGTTTGTTAATATCATCGATGGTTATTCCAAAATAATAATTATCCTTGAAATACGAAAGTCCCAAACCGGCGGAAGCCGCCTGAAGTTTGCCATATGTACGACCAATTTCAACCAGCCTGCCGGAGGAAATCAGCGAAGCGGTAATTGATCTCTTATGATATGATAGAACTGTCCTGATATTTTTTTCGGTATAATAATCTGGGGTACCCATTCTGGAAAAACCAAAAGCAACTGATATATTATTGAATCTATAGGCCGCTAAAATCGCCGCCTGATCAAGATCTGCAAGACCAAATTTTCGGTTCCCCACTGTCTCAATAATAAACTGATTTGGTAATAAGTTGGTGGCAGGACAATTTAATGAACCATATGCTGATGGTTTTGATAAAATAATTGTTCCGGCCATTCCGGCCTGCCGGCCACCCTCAATATCATAGGCATAAATGCTCATCGACAATAGTAGCACGAATAATATTATAGTAACTATTCTCATGGTGCAATCACAATCGTTTGTTTATACTGACCCTGATCGACCACTTCGGCAAATAGAATATATATCCCCACCGGTAATCGTCGACCATTATCTGAAGTCCCATCCCATACAATTGCGCCGTCATAAGCAAAATGGTAATCCATAAAAGTTTTTACTACCCGGCCTTCAACATCATACAATTTCATAGTAAAACTTCCGACCGGAAGACTAAATTCAATTGTCATTTCATTGCCTGAACTTGGTGAAAACGGATTCTGATCAACCATTATCTCAACATTTGAAGCTGACGCAGGATAGTTGATCTCATTCTCGGCTCCGGGTGTACCTCCTGGACTGGTCGAACGCCCCCAGGAATTGCTGTATCCATATGATTCGCCCCGTCCCCAGGTATAGTTACTACCAAAAGTGGAATCATAGGCGAGGCTGTCGGCGACCATATCAAAATCATCAATTAATCGGACCAGATCGTCGCTATTATGTAAGGGCGGCCATCCGGTCGGTTCGATAATCGTATAATCAATAAAATTATAATAACCTACGAACTCCAGAGAGTCGCGACACAAAATCAGATACTCGCCGCTTGCCATAATATATCCGGTCGGTGCGATAGGATATTTGCTGATACCTTTGTTCAGGCTCCAATTAGTGATATCTATATTTCTATCAGAACGGTTTTTTATCTCGATCCATTCATTGCTTGTTGAAGGAATCGGATCGGCCAAAAATTCTGATAATATAATTGGTGGATAATTTTTACCCGAGGCAGTTATCAATTGTAAATTATTTCGGGAGCGTTCGTCAGGCAGAAGTTTGGCCAACAGGTCTATATAGTACTCATCAAACTCAAAACTCAGAATTAATGTGACTGTATCACCCGGATTTACATCGGGGACTTCTGTCTTGGCAATCAGATCAGCATACCCGACAACTGTGTCTTTTTCTGGATCGAGATATAAAAACAGACTATCCTTGGTCACAAGATCGAGACCGACATTGGCGATTCTAAATTTTAGTTCGGTGAACCCAGAATCGGTTGGAAAGGCCTCAGCTGAGACCAACGCTAAATCAAACGGCAATGGTGATTGAGAGTTTTCATGTCCCGGTGTACTGCCGGTTGGATCTTCCGATTGATATACTTCGGCTGAATCGACGCTGAATCGTTCCCACGAGACGCCATCACTACCCGAGCCAAGCCAGCTTAATGAGGATTTCAGATTCCCGAGATAATACAAATCGACCTGTCCGGCATTATTGGCTAAGCTAAAGGGGGTCGATTTTTCATAAAGCGGATAATTTTCGGTTGTCGGTTCATCACCCCAGATACCGCTGTTATCACCCCAGTATGACTCGAATGAAAGTTTGTTCTGACAGATGACAATAAAAGGATCACCCCTGACTGTAATAGGCTCCAATTGAAATGAAAGAGCCGTCCCATCAGCATCCAAAACATAAAAATTCATTGAGAAATTAACCGTTGTGTCGGTATTTAGAAGCTCTATCCATTCCAGCGAAGTTGTACTGCCCGGTTCATTAGACATCACTTCATTAACTATCATCTCGGCTCTGACGTTCACATAGAAAAATAGCATCAAAGCAAACAGTATTGAGAATATTTTATTTATTCTTACCATACAATTTCTGTTTCCAAATAGATCGTTGATTCCTCCGGTTTGTCAAAACTTCTATTATACCGGTATCGATATTTGATCGCCAACGAAACTGTTTTTGTTAAATCTATCATTTCCCTAATGTAAGCATAAAAATAATCAATATTACTTGTTTCGATATTTATCCTGCTAAAGTTTACCCAAAATTCAATTTCTTTGAAAAAATTATTCTTCAATTTTGATCGAAAATGAAAGGAAAGATACTTCTGGTCCTCATTTTTACTGGTATATCCAAGAAAACTCCTAATTGAATAATTCGGCAATTTATAATTATACTCAAGTTTAAGAGTATTATTATTGGATATTTCTCCAAATCTCTCTTTTCTAAACAACTCATAATATAATCTTAATCGGGAATTTTCCGCAATAATTTCCCCAATAGACGTCTGTATTTCAATAAATCTTTCATATCGGGAACTTCCATAAATGGAAATCGACATTTCGGCGGTGGTTCGCTCCGTCAAGGAAGTCGATGTTCTGATGATAAATCCTCGCTGATTTCGCCGTCTATCCCGATAATTCAGATCAATGTTTTCAAAGTCAATAGTTCGGTATAAGTCTCCTGATCGAGCTCCCCCAAAAAGATTGATATATTTTTGGCCATAATACCAAGCCGAGAATTTTACCGAAAACTCATTTTTCTTATATGTTATTTCAGTAACAACCGCCTGGCTATTTTTTGTAGATCCTTCCAAATTACTTTTCGGTAAAGCTCCCTCTATTGCGATATCAAGATCATATCCTGAATAACCCAAAAGTAAACCCAATTGATATTGCCTGAATTCATTATTATTTAGGCGATTACTTATAACTGACCCTAAAAAGGTACCTTCAACTCGATAAAAACCAAATTTTTTGTTTACATTTACAGCTGAAGTCTTGACTAAGATAGAATCATTTTTATCATAATGAAATAGCCATTTGACTCGGTTTTTCCTTGGGCCGCCTTCGGCATATAACCCATTGAAACCGCCATAATCTGGAAAAAGTATTGTCTCTTCAGTCGAAAGATGTTTATCTCTAAATATTTTCCCTCGGTATCCTACATTTAACCCTAATCCAAACCGAGCGGTGAAATTGCCGATTACCAATTTACGAATAGTTCCAATGCTGCTTTTATAATTTAATGATCGAAACGAACACTCCTGAAACCCCGTATATTCATCAACTCCATTTAACTTAACAGACCAATTTGGTGATAATTGTGACCTGAGGTAAACGATATTTTTATTCAGACTCGAATCATCAAGTTTTTGGTATCTTTTCCATCTGATCGAGCCGGATATTTTATTTTTTGATATATGTTCTTTATCTATAATAAAAGGTTTGGTTTGCTCTTTCTCCAGATCAGAATCTATTTGAGAATCAACTCCCCAATAATAATCAATGTTTGGAATCTCCTCGATCAAATACAAATTGGTGCTATCGATCCCGCCATTAAATATTTCCCGCAGATTTAAATATGTTTGAAAATCTATCTGACCAATAAGATATGCCTCATACAACTCTTCTTCGGTCGGATATATTTCGGAACCGATGGTTCTCCCCAGAGTCAGACTGGCCGCAAGAGAAAAGACTAAGACAAATATAAAAATGACTATTTTCAATTCAGATCATACTTCTTTAATTTACGATACAAAGTTCGTTCACCCATCCCAAGCTGATGAGCCGTTTCCCTCCGGTTACCGCCGGTTTTTTTCAAAATACTTGTTATCAATTCTTTTTCCATATCCTCTATCGAACCGGTCATTGGAGGGACAACCGACTCATTGGTCGACTTGTTATTTTCATAATTATCTTTAGTCGGTAAATTGGCAAGAATCAGATCTTTAAGCATTTTCACTTCATTACCCAGCGAGATCAAAGCATGATAAATCAATTCATGCCCCGCTTCCTCTGATGTATGCCCGGTTACAACTGGTAAATTTTTTGGTCCAACGCCTTGTTCGTTAATAAATTGTTCCACATCTTCAATAGTAACCTCTCCCTCGTCTTTCAAGGCTGATGTTCTTGAAACAAAGTTTCTCAACTGACGGATATTCCCCGGCCAATCATATTTTATCAATAAATCAAGCGCGCTCTCCGAATAACCATCCAAACCTTCCTGTTCGGCAAAATGATATAATAATGGCAAAATATCGGTTCGTCTTTCATACAATGGCGGTACAACTATCTTAACAACCCCCAGTCGGAAATAAAGATCCTCCCGGAAAAGTCCTTCGGCGATGGCATCAACCAGATCGCGATTGGTCGCCGCAATCACTCTTGTATTTGATCGATATGCCTTATCACTTCCAACCGGATAAAAACTTCCTCCCTCGAGAACTCGCAATAGTTTGACCTGCATGTTTGGCTGGGTTTCGCCGATCTCATCGAGGAAAATTCTGCCGCCATCGGCCTGACGAAATAAACCATCCCGACGACCCACTGAACCAGTAAAGGCTCCCTTTTCGTGACCAAATAGCTCTGATTCAAGAACTCCTTCGGCCAGAGCACCACAATTAACCGCCATAAATTTATTACTGGCGCGAGCGGAATATTTATGAATGGCATTAGAAACAAGCTCTTTCCCTGAACCGGATGGTCCAATGACCAAAACTGAAATATCAGTTGGCGCAATACGATCGATCGTCTCGGCGACCACCTTTATTTTTGATGATAATCCAACCATGCCAAAATTTCTTAAAAGTTCTTTTTGCCTCAATATTTTTTTAACTCGTTCCTTAATTACTTTTGGACCAGCAGTTGGATTTATAAAACCGTTATAAAATGTCTCATCATCTAATTCTTTTTCAAATGCCAATTCGGTGATCTCCCAAATATCAACAAAAGGGGCGCGACGTCTGATTTTCTTAACCATTCCAGTATTAAGACCCGGAAAATTCTCGGCAATAAGAATTAAATCAATGGCTCGCTCTTTTAGAATT
>JAAERC010000032.1 GCA_024230695.1 Candidatus Zixiibacteriota bacterium | reverse complement strand
CTCTCCAATGACAGGCTAGAAAGACGACAAGGAAAACGAATTGATAACAAGAATTTTGAAAAAAACCGGCGGTAACCGGAAGGAAACGGCACATTAGCTTGTAATTGGAGAACGAACTTTGCATCGTAAATTAAAAAAGTATGATCTGAATTGAAAACAGTCATTTTTATATTTGTCTTAGTTTTTTCTCTTACTGCCAATCTGACTTTGGGAAGAACCATCGGTTCCGAAATATATCCGACCGAAGAAGAGTTATATGAAGCATTTCTTTTTGGTGATATAGATTATCAGACTTACTTGAATCTCATAGAAATATTTAATACCGGAATAGATAGCACCAATTTGTATTTGATCGAGGAGATTCCAAACATTGATTATTATTGGGGAGTTGATTCTCAAATAGATTCTGATCTGGAGAAAGAGCAGACTAAACCATTTGTTGAGGAAAAAGAAAGCAGTTTAACAGATAAATTATCTGGTTCGGCAAAATGGACAAGGTACCAAAAACTTGATGATACCGGTCAGAATAAAAATCGGATTTATATCAAATCGCAGTTATCCCAGAATTGGTCCTTTAAATTAAATGGACTTGATGAATATAGCGGACATCAGGAGTGTTCGTTTCGCTCACTTAATTATAAGAGCGATAGAGGAACGATCCGGAAAATGATAATTGGCAATTACACCGCTCGGTTTGGTTTGGGCTTAACCGTTGGGTACCGTGGGCGCTTGTTTAGTAAAGATTATCTCTCACCTGTGGAAACTCTGCTTTTCCCCGATTATGGCGGATTCAATGGGTTATATGCCGAAGGCGGCCCAAGGAAAAACCGAGTCAAATGGCTATTTCATTATGATAAAAATGATTCTATCTTAGTCAAGACTTCAGCTGTAAATGTAAACAAAAAATTTGGTTTTTATCGAGTTGAAGG
>JAAERC010000031.1 GCA_024230695.1 Candidatus Zixiibacteriota bacterium | reverse complement strand
TCAGATTCTTTGGCGGATATAAAAGCAAATAATCAATCTGACCGGAAACTGTTTTTCACAAAACTTAATTTGGCCTTAACTGAATATGTGAAACTAAAATATAAGATTGAAACATCGGGACAAACCTCAAAAATAGTATCGGACCGCCTTGAAAAACTTGAAATTCCAATCAGTGAAAAAGAGAAATTATCTGAATGGCTGATTCATTCTGAGAAAGAAAAATATGCTCCATTTGGAGGCGAGCCGGGTGATATAATCAGGCTTATTTCTGAACTTGAAAATTATATTAGTGGTATAAAATAAGTGAAAAAATGAAAATTGATAAAATTGAAAAAAATTTAATTATTAGTGATATATCGGAGGCTAAATGAACAAAGATATTGAACAGATTCAGGCAATTGTCGAAAAGGAATCGGTCTTTGTCGAAAAATTAACATCGCAGATGAGCTCGGTGATTGTCGGGCAAAAATATATGGTGGAGCGGCTTCTTGTTGGTATTCTGGCCAATGGCCATGTTTTACTGGAAGGTGTCCCGGGACTGGCCAAAACACTTGCTGTAAAAACATTGTCTGATACGATCGATACCCAATTTCAACGGCTTCAATTCACACCCGATCTTCTCCCGGCTGATTTAATTGGAACGATGATCTACAACCCACAAAAGGCGGAGTTCACCGCCAAAAAAGGACCAATCTTTTCCAATATTATCCTGGCTGATGAAATCAACCGTGCCCCTGCCAAAGTTCAGTCGGCATTGTTAGAAGCGATGCAGGAGCGTCAGGTGACGATTGGAGATACCACATATCCATTAGAAGAACCGTTTCTGGTATTGGCGACTCAGAACCCGATTGAGCAGGAGGGGACTTATCCACTTCCCGAAGCGCAAGTTGATAGGTTTATGCTGAAGCTGAAAATAACATATCCGACTCCGGCCGAAGAACGGATTATTATGGATCGGATGACAACCGGTGAGACTTTAAAGGTCGAGAGAGTCATTACTGCTCAGGATATTATTAAGGCCCGCAAGGTTGTGGCTGATATATATGTCGATGAAAAGGTAAAAGAATATATTCTCAATCTTATTCATGCCACTCGCGAACCGGAAAAATATGGACTTGGTGAGCTGAAAGATCTAATTGCTTATGGGGCCTCACCTCGTGGAACGATTTATCTGAATCTGGCTGCAAAGGCCCATGCGTTCTTAAAAGGACGCGGCTATATAACACCTGAAGATATCAAGGCAATTGGCACTGATATATTAAGGCACCGTGTTTTGATTACCTATGAGGCCGAGGCCGAAGAGATGACTTCGGATGATATTGTCCAGAAAATCTTTGATGCCATTGAGGTTCCGTAATCTAAGATGGCTCAGGTAGATCAAAAAGAACTGCTCAAGAAGATCCGGCGAATAGAGATTCGCACCAAACGATTAGTGAACGATCTTTTTTCAGGTGAGTACCATTCTACCTTTAAGGGGCAGGGGATGGAATTCGAGGAAGTACGTCAGTATCAGCCGGGCGATGATATTCGATTAATTGACTGGAATGTAACTGCCCGAACCGGGTATCCATATATTAAGAAATTCAAAGAGGAACGTGAGCTTTCGGTTATACTACTGGTTGATGTTTCCTCATCAGGTTTATTTGGAACCAAAGAGAAATTCAAAGAGGATACTGCCGCTGAACTGTGTGCCTTGATGGCCTTCTCAGCTATTAAGAATAATGATAAAGTCGGTATGATAATATTCTCTGACCGGATCGAGAAATTTTTGCCGCCCAAAAAAGGACG
>JAAERC010000030.1 GCA_024230695.1 Candidatus Zixiibacteriota bacterium | reverse complement strand
TGAACGACTGAAAGCATTCGTTTCTCAGCGTAAGCCTGAGGTGAATGAAAAACAGAAACTGGATGTTCGGTTTCATGTTGAGGATATTGACGTGAATGATCGTCCACGCCGATTTCTTGAAGCATTTGCCGTAATATTAAAACATTCAAATTATAAAATGGCTTTGGATCATTTCATCCGAATGAGCGCAAAATGTTCCCGATGCGCAACGACCTGTCAGGTATATCAGGCGACTGGTGATCCCAAAGATATACCTTGTTACCGTTCCGAACTTTTACTAAGTGTTTATAGACGGCACTTTACAGTCGGCGGGATGTTAAAGGGACGGCTTTTAGGATGTGGTTATCTCACCGATGAAAAAATCCAGGAAATGGCAGAGAGCTTCTATAATTGTACTGCCTGCAGGCGATGCGTACTGGAGTGTCCTTCGGGAATAGATCATGGTTTAATCACTCATCTGGGAAGATATATTTTAAGTGAAATCGGTATTATTCCTCGAGCACTTGTCGTTAGTACCCGCGAGCAATTGGAGGGAAAATCTGGTAATACATCAGCGGTTCCGGTTCCGGCCTTGATCGATACATTAGAATTTCTTGAAGAAGATATGCTCGAGGAAAAAAATGTGGAAATCAAATTTCCACTCGATAAGGAAAATGCCGATTATGTATTTTATCCGGCGGTCAGTGATTTTCTGATGGAAGCGGAAACATTGATGGGAATTGCGGCAGTGTTCACCGCAACTGGTGATTCCTGGACTACTGGAACGGGATATTTTGATGGTATCAATTATGGGCTCTTCTACAGTGATAGAATTCTTGAACGGGTTGTCAAAAAGATTGATGTTGAAACCAAACGTCTAAACGGTAAAAATGTGCTTATTGGAGAATGTGGACATGCTTCACGTTCGGCAAAGTATTTTCTACCAACATATTGCGGCGGCAAAGATGCCTTCCCGGTTATCAATATTATGGAGTATACATACAAAGTTTGGAAAGAGGGTAAACTGAAACTTGATCCTGATATTGTAACTGAAAAAGTTGCCTACCATGATCCCTGCAATCTTGCCCGACAGCGCTGGATTATTGATGAGCCGCGAGAAATATTAAAAGCATTTTGCAAAAACTATGTTGAAATGACTCCCAAAGGCGAAGACAATATCTGCTGTGGCGGCGGCGGTGGAACCGTTTCTATCGATGAGATAAGACCGTATCGAACTACCATTGGCGGAAAGCTAAAGGCCGATCAAATTAGAAAGGCAGGATGCAAGATTCTTGTTGCACCATGTGCCAACTGCAAAAAACAATTAAAAGAATTGGTTGAAGATCAAAAAATTGATTGTGAGGTTATGGGTCTGCATGATCTGATATATAAAGCCATCATTTTTGATGATTCATTAATAATCAAAAAAGAAACTCAATCAGAAGATGAAGCGGAGGAAAAATAGATTATGGATGCACTGCTTGAATTTGCCCGCGGTCCGATGTTCCGTTTTAGTATTATTATAATGCTTTTGGGACTGGCTCGTTTGGTTTTGCTTGATCTGTACAACGCCTATATCGCTTATCAAAAGGCGGGCGATAAATCGCTTCCCTGGAAATTAATTATTAGCCGCTCGATTGAATGGCTATTTCCGATTAAAAGGATAGCTCATAGTCGACCGATTTACTCAATATTTTCTATTCTATTTCATATAGGACTATTACTGGTTCCGATTTTTCTTTTTGCTCATGTTCAATTATGGGAAAAGGGAATAGGTTTTTCGTGGCCGACACTACCATATGATTGGGCCTACTGGTTAACCTTAAGTACTATCGTGTTTGCGTTGTTATTACTTACTGGAAGAGTACTAAATAAAACATCAAGTTTCTTAAGCCGTAAACAGGATTTTCTCTGGCCGGTATTACTTCTGATTCCCTTTGTGACAGGGTTTGCCTGTTCACATATGAATGTATCACCATCAAATTATCAACTATTTATGCTGATGCATGTTTTGGCTGGTAATTTTATTTTTATTTTAATGCCTTTTACAAAAATCGCCCATTGTGTCTTGATGCCATTATCACAATTCATATGTACTCTGGCCTGGAAATTCCCCGCCAATACCGATGATGATATTTGCACCACGTTAAACAAGAAAGGAGCACCGGTTTGAGCAAAGCAATTTTAACTGATATAACTAAATGTATCGGATGCCTTAAGTGTGTCTCCGCCTGTAAAAAGGAAAATAAGCTGGAGATGGACGTTCCAAGAATATGGCAAAAAAATGATGGATTGTCTGCCGAAAACTGGACATCAATTATTCAAAAGCCGGGTAATCATTATATACGTAAACAATGCCGTCATTGCCTCGAACCGGCCTGCGTGTCAGTTTGTCCTGTAGGAGCGCTTCATAAAACCGAAACCGGTGCGGTTGTTTATGATAAAGACAAATGTCTTGGTTGCCGTTACTGCATGATGGCCTGCCCTTATGGGATACCGCGTTATGATTGGGATGAACCGGTGCCGTATGTCCGTAAGTGCATTATGTGCTATGATAAATTAAGAAATAATCAACAACCGGCTTGTACCGAAGCTTGCCCCGAAAAGGCCACAATTTTCGGCGAACGAGATGAATTAATTAAGATGGCTCACCAGCAAATCAAGGACAACCCAGGAAAATACATAAACAAAGTTTGGGGCGAACATGAGATTGGAGGGACATCGGTTTTATACTTATCTGATATTGATCTCGGTTTTTTATCATATGGTTCCAAGCTGGGGACTAAACCATTACCACAGACGACAGCTCCGGCAATGAAATCAGTTCCATATGCTTTCGCCGGAATGGGCGGGGCGATGTTGGGCCTTAACTGGATTATCCGTCGACGAAATAAAATGGGAAAGATTGAGAAGGAGCAAAAGGAATCATCCGATGAATAGAGTACAAAATACAAAACTGGTCTTATGGCTGATCATCGGCCTTGCCGCCGCGGTTGGTCTTTATCGCTTTATCTATGGTCTGGGTGTTACTACCAATTTAACCGATGCCACCCCGTGGGG
>JAAERC010000029.1 GCA_024230695.1 Candidatus Zixiibacteriota bacterium | reverse complement strand
TCAGACGGAATTGAGACAATTGAATAGGTCTCAACCGATTTTACATCGGCCACATCCAGTTCCTCTATCTCTTTTGGGTTTACCTCAATATGGTAATCCGCGCAAAAGAAAACCGGATTTACAATAATAAATGCTACTGATGGTTCCTCGACTGACTGAAACCACAGAAACGGCTCAAAGTCTTCCCCTTCAATAATGCAGAATTTTTTTAGCTGTTCAAAACCGAGGACTGGTTTGGCCATATGAATGATCTTATCATCAGGTATATCCAACTCACCAAATCTTAATGTTGTAATTCTCATAAACCCTTCCTTACCGGTCTGCCTACCGCAAGAAGTTTAGCAGAGACGGCTGTATTATTTTGGCTGCCGACATCATGGCCGCCTGATAACTATTTTCTTTCATAGCCAGATCTGAAACCAGTTTGGTTAGATCGGCATCTTCTATCTCACTGAGCAATTGATTAAAATTATAGTCCAGTTCACTCAGTCGTTTATTGGCTGATTCAAGTCTGATAACCTTTGCGCCAACCGAAGCTCGTTGATTTAATAATTGAT
>JAAERC010000028.1 GCA_024230695.1 Candidatus Zixiibacteriota bacterium | reverse complement strand
TCTGAACTGACCCCGCTTTACCATGCCAACCCCAAGATATAAATACTTATAAGCGGCGCGAACAAGTCCAAAGATAATATATGCGGCAAAAATTGGAAACAATAAAAGTTGTGGATTTGCCAAAGCCGCAACTGCCGCGATCACAAACAATCCGATTTTGATTCTATTTTTGAGTGAACTAAAATGATCCGGCATCGAATCATATTCTACCTGAGAAACCATCAAAGCAGAAAACAGAATCACCATTGACACCAGATATTGCCCATATTGAATTTCCCCCCAGAGATAGTCACAAAATATAAGATAAGTGACCAGAGGTAAGGCCGCACCCGGAACCGGCAGGCCCATAAAGCCCTTCTTTTCATCAGTAGTGGCAAAAAGATTATATCTCGCCAGACGATAACTCGAGGCCATAATATAAACGGCGCCAATCAACCATCCCCACTTACCAAGCATCTGTAATTTGGCCACATAAATAATCACTGCGGGGGCAACCCCAAAAGAAAGAAAATCTGCAAGTGAATCAAGCTCCACGCCAAATCGTGACGTGGCCCCGGAAAGGCGCGCTACTTTGCCATCAAGACCATCAAGAAAGCTAGCCAATATGACCAGCCAACAAGCGGTAATAAGATCATTCTCAAAGGCTGAAAGAATGGCCAGGAAACCACAGACAACACTGCCCATTGTAAAGGAACCGGGGAGTATTACTTTGTAATTATGTTTGCCCAATCAAACCAGCCTTTTCTTAGTTCTTTATTTTCCCGATAGCTGTCTCGCCGGCCTTAACCTTTTGGCCCGGTTTAACAGTTATCTCAACATTTTCAGGTAGAAAAAGTTCGGCCCGTGAGCCAAAATGTATCATACCAAAAATATCGCCGCCTTTTACTTTTTGGCCCTCATCAAGCTTATATTCAATTCTACGAGCTAAAATGCCAACGATCTGTTTAAAAATCATTTTACCCGATCCAAAATCGAGACCGATTTCGGTTTGTTCATTTTGGGCAGAGGCATCTTTCTCAAAAGCCTTTAAGAATTCACCCGGTGAGTATTTAACATATTCTATTTTGCCATCAATTGGAATCCGGTTGATGTGAACATTAAAAACCGAAAGAAATATAGAGACCTTTTTACCATTACTTCCTATGAAGTCATTCTCAAATTCCTCAACCGATAAAATCGTTCCATCAGCAATAGACAAAATCAAATTCTTATCCTCGGGAATTATTCTCTCGGGATTACGATAGAAAAAAACCAGAAATAGTGTAATAAAAGCCAAAACCAAGGCTGTAATAAATAGGAACAATGAATCTTTGGAAGCTGACCAAAGCGAAAAAGCAATTGTCAGTACCAAACCAATTAATACAAATTTAATTCCATAAACTGCAATCATTACTTAAACACTCTCTTAAATATTTTATCCACATTTTTCAAATAATAATCAATATCAAAACATTCATTTATTTCATTGGAACTTACATATTTTTTTGCGTCTTTATCATTTTCAAAAAGCTCCTTAAATCCCTTATTTCCCTTATAGGCATTCATGGCGTTTCTCTGGACTATCCGATAAGCCTTATCTCTATCACCTATTGCTATGGTCAATTTTAGCATTAATCTTTGCGAGAAAACAATCCCGCCATATAAATTAATATTATCTAACATCTTCGATTCATTAATAGCCAGGCGATCAAGAAGATTATTAAAAAGGTCAAGGCCATAATCCATTGTGATAGTGCTATCAGGAATAATTACCCGCTCAACCGAACTATGCGCGATATCTCGTTCATGCCATAGCGGGATATTTTCCATTGCCGCCAAAGAGTACCCCCTCAGTAAACGTGCCAATCCGCACAATTTCTCAGCCGCAATCGGATTTTTCTTATGAGGCATCGCCGAGGAACCTTTTTGGCCTTTTGCAAATCCTTCGCAAACCTCATTTATCTCGGTCCGATGCAGATTGCGAATTTCAGTTGCAAATTTTTCAATTGATGAGGCCAGTATTGCCAATGCCGAGATATATCCGGCATGACGATCTCGCTGGATGACCTGAGTAGATACTTCGGCTGGCTTCAGTTTTAGATATTTGCAGACTTTGGCTTCGATCTTCGGATCGATATTGGCAAAATTGCCAACGGCGCCTGATATGGCGCCAACTGCGGCCATTTCGGCGGCATCTTTGAACCGTTCTCTTCCCCGTTTTAATTCGGTGTACCATACGGCAAATTTTAGGCCTAACGTCGTTGGTTCGGCCAAGACGCCATGTGTTCGGCCAATGATCGGGGTCTTTTTATATTTATGAGCCAGTCGTTTGATCTTCTTTAATGCGGTTACTAATCTTGCGTCGATCAGTTTGGCCGCCGCTTTCATTTGAAGCGAAAGAGCTGTGTCGAGCATATCTGATGAAGTCATCCCATAATGAATATATTTCGCATCTGGTCCGACAAATTCAGAAACCGAGGTCAAAAATGCGATAACATCATGATTAGTTTCGGCTTCAATCTCATTGATACGATCGATATTAAAATCGGCCTTATTCTTGATTGTTCGATATGCCTTCTGAGGAATTTGCTTCATCTCAGACATCACCCGGCAAACCGCTATCTCAACATCAAGCCAAGCGCGGTATTTGGCCTCATCTTCCCAGAGAGCACCCATTTCTGGCAATGTATATCGTGGGATCATCCTTTATTTACCTTCTCCCAGTCTTTCAGAAAACTCTTCAGGCCCAAATCTGTCTGAGGATGCTTGATTAAGTTATTAATAACTTTGAATGGTACAGTGGCAACATCGGCACCGATCAATGCGGCATCAACAACATGAAGCGGGTTTCTTATCGAAGCCACCAAAACCTCTGTCTCAAATGCATAGTTTTCATAAATGGTGACGATCTGCTGAATAAGTTCCATTCCATATGCCGATATATCATCGAGACGCCCAACAAATGGCGAGACAAATGTCGCTCCCGCTTTGGCAACCAATAACGCCTGCATCGATGAAAAACAAAGCGTGGCATTAGTCATAATTCCATTACCCGAAAGTGTTTTGATGGCTTTTAAACCTTCAATAGTAATAGGAATCTTAATAGTAATATTATCAGCGATTTTAGCCAGATCTTCGCCCTCTTTGACCATTCCATCAGCCTCGAGAGAAACAACCTCGGCCGAAACCGGACCGCTGACCACTTTGCATATCTCGCTTAATAGTTCCTTAAAAGGCATATCCTCTCTGGATAACAGCGTCGGATTGGTTGTGACACCGTCAAGAACGCCTATCGAGGCGGCCTCTTTGATCTCATTAAGATTAGCCGTATCAATAAATAACTTCATTTTTTATCTCCCAAAATTTAATATCCAACGGCAACCAGATATAATCCTCTTGCCGGGGCAATTTTTTTTAATCTGGTATGATCGCCCGATTTTATAATATCCTTAAAATTTTCTAAAGTCAAGTAATCCTTGTTTTTCCCCGCCTCAATCATCAAACCAACAATCGATCTCACCATACTATGTAAAAAGCGATTGGCTTTGATATCAAAGTATAAAACCTCTTTTTCTTCATGCCAACCCGCTGAGATGATCTCACAATTATTATTCTCTTTTAGCGATGAAACTGTACAAAAAGTAGAACAATCCCTATTCCCTAATAGATATTTTGCCATCCGGTTCATTCTGTCGATATCAAGAGGGTATTTATATTCCCAACGCCGATTAATATATAAGGCCGACCTGACACGTCCTACTATATACTGATAATGCCGCCAGCGGGCAGAACGGCGGGAATCAAAGCTATCCGGCACTTGTGATGACTCTTTGATTAGAATTGTATTTGGGAGATAATGATTGATCGCATCACAATATACATCCGGCTCCAGCTTGGAATCTATAAAAAAGTTACATACCTGACCAAAAGCATGAACGCCGGCGTCGGTTCGCCCCGCTCCATAGACTATTACATCCAGTCCAGTTACCTTCTTGATAGCATCCTTGATTTTGCCCTGAACAGTTGTGACATCCGGCTGTATCTGCCACCCGCAAAATCCTGCCCCATCATATTCTATATCTAATCTTATATTCTTTTCTGACATTTAAAAACCTTCAGTAATCACAAATATTAGCAATGTTAAACCGATAGAAACAACAATAAAAAACCAATCCCGCCCGAGAAATCTAAAATCTCTCAGTGAACTCCGTTCAGTTCCGCTGATATATCCCCGTGATTCAATCGCAACCGCCAGATCATCGGCCCTCCTGATAGCCGACAAAAATACTGGAATAAGCAAAACCAAAGCCTTTTTTGCTCTTGTTATTAGTCCCCCGGAGTAATCAACTCCCCTGACAATTTGAGCCTTCTTGATTGTCTCGAACTCCTCGGCTAATACCGGAATAAACCGCATTGCGATAAACAAAATCAATCCGATATCATTCACCGGGATTTTCAATTTTTTGAGTGGTCTTATAAAATAGACCAGACTTTCGCCCATTTCTGAGGGGGCAATAGTTAAGGCCATAAAAAAAGCAATGATCACAAATAAAATGACTCTGAGTGAAAAAACAACTGCCATTTCAATTCCACCACTGGTCAAACTGAAACCAAAGAGATTAACAATTTCGGCAGATCCTCTTGAGGAAAATATCAGATGATATAAAGCTGTCACCGAAACAAGAACAATAAATGGACCAACATTTTTCAGAATCAGACCGAAGCCTATTTTTGATATTCTTAGTATTGAAATCAGACCAATAATCATTATTGAATAAAACAAAACTGACTGGGTAAACAGAGCCAATATCATAAGAAACAGTCCAAACAATATCTTAGCGCGCGGATCAAGCCGATGCCCAAAGGAATCGTAAGATTTATACTGTCCAAATATAAATGATCCGTTCAATCTGTTACCACTTTCTAAAAATTTTGCGGTCGCCAATTATTACCCATAATATTGCTTTTATTGTCAGGAATATACAAAAAAATTACAAAAAAAAACCGCCCAGAAAGGACGGTTTTTTGGCAGGATATATTTGGTTTTTATTTAAGGATAATGTCCCGCCTTATGTAGTTTATTTATTTAAGCATCACCATTTTTTTAGTAACTACGGTTGACTCAGTCTCCAGTCTATAAAAATACATTCCTGAAGCTACTTTGGAATGATTCTTATCAATGCCATCCCATCTTACTGAATGATTGCCAGCTTGCGCAAACTCATCAAGCAAAACTGATACTTCCTGCCCCAGAATATTTATTACCGTAAGTTTTGCATTAGTTGCCTTATTAAGCTCAAATGATATTGTTGTGGTAGGATTAAACGGATTCGGATAATTCTGCTCTAACTCAAAATCGACCGGTAATATGTTAGTCTGATCCTCAATATCAGTAAAACCAAAATACTTTTCGGCACCAAGATTTGTAAAATACTGAACGTCTGATAAAGATTCACCAATCGCAAAAACCAAAGCTACTTCGACCGAATCATGCGGTTGAATATTATAAGGACCAAATGACAGAACCGACATAAAATCGCCCGATTCAGTACTGGTAATCTCTGTCCCGGAGTTATTCAAATAGCCAAATTTATCTTGATTGGATATACTTGTTTTCTGATCTCCATTATCTATTGCCATTATTCCATTGACATCGGTCAAAGGCATGATGCCAATCGCATGCTGGTCGGACATTTGATAATATAGATTATTCTCTGTAAAGGCACCAACCAAATCGCCAGCCTGATCAAGATCAAAATCAGAAAAGAAACCAAACGATAAATCTGTAATCGGCTCGCCGCTATTATTTTTCAAAAAGTATCTGATTATCATAAATTGGTCTGCCCCGGGATCATTATAACTTGTAATGACCTGTCCTATTGATATTGGGATCTGAATATCAGCCTGCGAATCGGTGTATTCGGCATAAGTGCTGAATCCATCGGATGAAGCGGAATAATCAATGGCAATATCTGAAATCGGACTAAAATCAGATTGATCGGCGCGACCAAGACTATCTCTTATCGATGATGATAATTGTAGTGAATTTCTTCCAACTATTATTCCAGCTTCATATAATAAGTTTTCCGAATCATCAAATCTAAGTCCTCTGCCGCCCGCGGGATATATTGAATTTTCGGCCATTCCGATCTGCCCAAAATCTGAAACGGTCATTTCTACCGATGTGGAAACATGAGTAAACATATTGCCATGAGGAGGAGTCCCGACAGT
>JAAERC010000027.1 GCA_024230695.1 Candidatus Zixiibacteriota bacterium | reverse complement strand
CCGATGATGGAAACGATGTTTGCGATGCTTGCCTTTTATATCGCCTCGGCGGCTTATCGTGCATTTCGCGCCCGCAATGCCGAAGCAACCTTGTTACTACTGACGGCAACCTTAGTTATGCTCTGGCGGGTTCCGATGGGTGAGGCGTTTTTAAGACTTTTCAGCGACAATCTCCCTGGTTATATCAATACTTATGTGATGGGTGGGTTCAATGTCGCTGTTCAACGCGGGATTATAATCGGTGCGGCACTTGGTGCGGCCTCGATGTCATTGCGGATTATTCTTGGTATCGAACGAACTTATATGGGTAAATAAATAGAATGGATATTTGGGAAAAATTAAATGCTTTAGATCGTCGTTGGATTTATCTGATGATGTTTATATCTATTCTTATCCCAACGGTTTTTGTAGTCAAATTCCCGATAGAGCTTACCCCTGAAGCGGAGCAGTTATATAATGCTGTCGAGGAACTTCCTGACAGTTCAATTGTTATGCTCACTTTTGATTATTATGCCTCGGCCTTGGCCGAGACTGAACCGATGTCAATTGCGGCTTTGCGTCATATGTGGCGAAAGGATATGAAAATTGTCACGCTATCTAATATTCCTTTGGGTGGTCCGACAATAGCTGAAAGAGTTACCCGGGATATTGCCAAAGAATTCAATAAAGAATATGGCGTCGATTTTGTAAATCTTGGATATAAAGCTAACTATGTTGCTGTTATGCATGGCTTGGCCAGTTCAATCGAATCGATTTTCCCAACCGATTATTCCGGCACGCCGCTGGCTGAATTGCCACTGATGGATCAGGTTAAATCTTACGAAGACATCAAATTTTTATATTGTGTTGCAGATAATGCCACAGTCGATTACTGGATCTCAATTGTGAATGCCCAATATGGTGTTCCGGTTGGTTCTGGGGTTACTGCTGTGATGGCACCAAAAATGTATTCATTTGTCGAGGCAGGCCAAATGACCGGTCTTTTGGGTGGTATGAAAGGCGCGGCCGAATATGAAAAAATGGTCGGTGCACCCGGAACAGCTACGATCGGGATGGACGCGCAATCAATGGCACATTTATTGATAATATTTTTTGTGATAGTCGGGAATCTCGGATTTTTCCTGAGCCGTCGCAAAAAAAAGGATGTTAAGTAAGAAATGGAAAGCTATAGCTTTATAGAACATTTTCAAATATGGCTGAGAGCCTATTTGATTTTATCGCTGTTCTCCTTTATGTATAAGGATAACAAATTCTATAAGCTATCTGAGCATGTTTTTGCCGGATTGTCGGCCGGATATTATGTTGGCCTGATCTGGCAGACGGTTATTATCCAGCAACTTGTTAATCCGATGTTTGATAATGGCGAATGGTGGCTAATTTTCCCGGGAATTCTGGGAATTCTGATGTTTGCCCGGATGATCCCTAAATGGTCATGGATCAGTCGCGCATCGCTCGCTTTTTATATGGGTAGTACTGCCGGAATATTTTTAATACAGACATTACACGGATTGATTTTGCCTCAGGTTCTGTCAACAATGGTATCGCTTGACCCGAGTCAGGGTTTTGCCGCAACATTATTGGCTTTGATTATTGTAATCGGTGTTATATCGACTTTGATATATTTCTATTTCTCAAAAGAGCATACCGGATTTATCGGTGTCACCGCCCGGGTGGGAATCTGGTTTATTATGATCTCATTCGGGGCACATTTCGGATACACCGTGATGGGTCGTATCTCGCTTCTTATTGGTCGGGTTCAGTTCCTTGTTTATGACTGGGGCGAATCAATCCGACAGATTTTTTAGAATTAGGTAATAATAAAATATTTTTAATCAGGAGCTTGATACTCCTGATTTTTTTATATCTGTACTATTGAAATTTTAGGCTTTGGCCATCAGTTTGCCAAGAGAATCATAAAAGGCCGGGATCATATCAGATAATGGAAGATTTACAATATCATTTATTGATAGGT
>JAAERC010000026.1 GCA_024230695.1 Candidatus Zixiibacteriota bacterium | reverse complement strand
ATACCTGTTAGTGAGCTTATTAAGACTCGTATTCAAAAAGTAGCGGTTCTGCGCGAAAAGGGAATCAATCCGTATCCATATAGATATGATCGAAGCCATAAAATAGCCGAAGCGGTTGGTAATTTTGACACCTTTGCCACCGATGAGACCGAGATGAAGCTGGCTGGCCGGATTATGTTAAAACGGAAAATGGGCAAATCTATTTTTGCCGATATTCATGATATGACCGGACGGGTGCAGATATATCTAAAAATAGATAATGTTGGTAAACCGGAATTTAAGGTATTTGATAAACTTGATCTGGGCGATATCGTTGGTGTGACCGGCACATTTTTCACTACCAAAACCGGTGAGAAAACAGTGATGGTCAGTACATTCGAGATTCTCTGCAAAACGATTCATCCTTTGCCGGATAAACATGCCGGACTGGTTGATAAAGATATTCGTTATCGCCGTAGATATGCTGACTTGATTGTTAACCCGGAGGTTCGCGAGACATTTATCCAGCGGAGTAAGATAATAAAATCAATTCGTGACTTTTTGAATGAACGCGATTTTCTGGAAGTCGAAACCCCTATTCTACAACCGATGTACGGTGGGGCGATGGCCAAACCGTTTAAGACATTTCATAATCGACTGCATATGGACCTGTACCTTCGGATTGCCGATGAGCTATATCTCAAACGGTTGATCGTCGGCGGATTTGATAAGGTCTGGGAATACTGTAAGGATTTCCGAAACGAAGGAATGGACCGGTTACATAATCCAGAATTTTCGATGATGGAGCTATACTGGGCCTATCATGATTACAAAGACATCATGGCGCTAGTGCAAGGTCTATTGCGAAATGCGGCAAAAGAGTTGCACGGTGAGTTAAAATTTCAATATGAAGATTATGAAATTGATTTTGGCCCGGAATTTAAAGAAATATCTATGATCGATGCTGTCAAAGAAGCGATGGGTCTTGATCTTTTGCCGCTTGATTACGAAGAGGCCAAAGCCGAAGCTAAAAAAGCAGAGATTGACACGGCGAATTTAATCAACTGGGGTAAAGTCGTCGAGGCGTTTTTCGAGAAGTTTGTCGAACCAAATCTTATTCAACCGACCTACATCAAGGATTTTCCGCAGGAGATATCGCCGCTGGCTAAGGTACATCGTGATAACCCGCGTTTGACCGAACGGTTTGAGCTGTTTATCGCCGGATTGGAAATGGCTAATGCTTTTTCAGAGCTGAATGACCCCGAGGATCAATTGAAACGGTTCAAAGATCAGGTCAAAGCCGGCCGTGCTGGTGATGATGAGGCGCATCAGCTTGACGAGGATTATGTCCGCGCGCTCCAGCATGGAATGCCCCCGACAGGTGGACTGGGTATTGGGATCGACCGGCTGGTGATGCTGTTGACTAACACTCATTCGATACAGGATGTCCTTTTGTTTCCTCAGATGAAACCTGAGGCGCAAAAATCAGATTCGGATGCAGTAACTAAGGATTAGTATAAACATATGTACTATGAACGATTTATAGCCGGCCGGTATCTTCGATCCGGTCGGTTTTTTACCTCTGTCTCGACTCTGATAACTATTTTTGGGGTGATGCTTGGGGTCGCTGTCGTTTGTTTTGTGATGTCGATGCATAACGGCTTTGAGCGTGAACTCCGCACTCGATTATTGGGGACAACTTCGCATATTACGGTTTTTCCTTATGGGCAGATGACTATCAATAACCATGAAAAAGTTATGGCTGATATTGAAACTGTCGAGGGAGTCGTGGCGGCATCACCGTTTATTTATTACAAAGCGGCAGTTTCGTCAGAATCGGCTGGTGATGGTATTGTTGTCAGGGGTATTGATTTAGATTCCGAAAGAAAAACCGCCAGTATTGCCGATGATATATTGCTTGGTGAGTACAACTTTGATATTAGCTCAATGAATGATTCAACAGCCGCCGGAGGTATTTTACTTGGGGTAACGCTGGCTAACCGGTTAGGTGTCTCGCTCGAGGACCCGATTGTACTGTATTCATTACGCGGTGAGGATCTGCGCCGTTCCAGCCGCCCGAGGGTGGCTAAATTCTATATTACTGGTGTATTTGAAACCGGAATGTTTGAATTTGATGCGCAGATGGCATATATTGATCTTGGTTCGGCGCAAAAGCTTTTTAAACTCGGCAATGAGGTCACAGGTATTCATCTGAAATTGACCGATATATTTCTGGCCGATATGATAACTCCTCGTCTTGAGGAGAAACTTGGCGTTGGTTATGATATTATCCCCTGGAATGTTTTACATCGGAATCTGTTTTCATGGATAGAATTTGAAAAAAAGATTTTGTTTATAGGATTTATTTTAATTGTACTGGTGGCGGCCTTTTCGATTATCTCGACACTTGTTATGATGGCGATGGAAAAAAGAACAGAGATAGGAACATTAAAAACAGTCGGCTCTACCCGTTTTTCGATAGCTAAGATATTTGTTTATAATGGGCTGATAATCGGTTCGGTTGGAATTGTTATGGGATGGTTATTGGCTCTCGGTGCGGCATGGCTTCAAAACGAATATCAGATAGTATCAATGCCGGCGGAATTGTATTTTATCAGTTATTTGCCGATTGATGTTCACTTTTTTGATTTTCTTTTTGCCGGGGTCATTACAATCGTTATTTGTTTTCTGGCAGCGCTTTATCCGGCGTTAAGGGCTTCAGGACAGTCAGTTATTGACGTTTTGCGGCAATAAACCTATGAAAACAATAAGCTTACCTAAATAATTTGGTAAATTTGGCGAAAATATATAGTAATAACATTGTTTGACTGCTAATGAGGGTTGATAAATTGGAAACTGTTGGAAACGGCCGATTTCTGCAGGCCAAAGGGGTTTGCAGAAGGTTTGAAACATCGGAAGGTTTACTGGAAGTATTAAAAGGGGTAGATCTTGAAGTTTCAAAGGGCTCTATGATTGCAATAACAGGAGAATCTGGCGTTGGTAAATCAACTCT
>JAAERC010000025.1 GCA_024230695.1 Candidatus Zixiibacteriota bacterium | reverse complement strand
TGTTACAGGAAGAAACAAATCTGGAAATGGCAAAATTGAAAAAAATTGTTGTTTCTGTTTCAAAATTAGGTAAATTGTCAGATATATTTAAGAAAAGAGAAAATGTTTCCCTGGCTGATCTATTAACAGTGCCGGGGGTTGAATATGATGATATTGAGCCCTTTATTGATAATATTGAAAGTTTCAAATCAGATATGTCGACTATAAAGGAACGTGTGTCAATATTTATTAAATACAAGGGGTACATCAGGAAACAAGAACGCGAGGTCTCTAAATTTCGCAATATGGAAAGTCAATTTATTCCTGATGATATGCCCTATAGTGAGTTAAATGGCCTTAGAAACGAGGCTCAAGAAAAGTTTACCCGTTTCAAACCGATTTCGATTGGGCAAGCCGGACGGATTGAAGGAATAACCACCGGTGATATTGCGGCACTATCGGTTCATTTGAAAAAATATAAGAATAATCAGAGAAAACGGTTGGAGGTTGAGTAGTTTTGTCTATTGAGTCTGTAAATAATATCCCTCAGTTCACCTCAAGCGATATCTTCACCAAATACGATACTGATTCTAAACTCTCTCTCTTTTTAGACCAAGTCCTTTCATATAACAAGAAAGTCAACATTGTTTCACGTGAAACATCCCTGGAAAAACTCAAATCAATTGCGGCTGAGTGCCTGGCCCCTATTGAATTAGGTGTGGATATAAAGGGGAAGATATTTGATATCGGCTCTGGCGGAGGGTTCCCAGCTCTTATTTTAATGTTGGCGAGACCGGGGATTGAGGGTGTCCTAATAGAAAGGACCGGAAAAAAGGCAAAGTTCCTTGAGGATATTATAAAGCAGTTTGATCTAAGCGGCATTGTTCATAATAGGGACTTCTCCGAGATTGCTCCTCAGCTGGATAAAAATTCTTTTGATTATGGTCTGATGAAATATGTCCGGATGGAAAAGAAACTATTACGGCCAGCTTTACAATTACTAAATCCAGATGGAAAGTATTTATACTATTCGAGGATGATAACCGATGATAAGTATGGGATCAACCATTTCAGGGCGATTGAGGCCTGCTACTATCTTGATGATACAAAACAAGTTCGCACGATCAACATAATTACTAAATTAAAATAATATTTTTATTGCTATCTGTCGGTTATTGTGTTAATCTGCCTATCGTATAACAGGTTGCAAACAATTATTAATTGAGGTAGATGTGGCAAAAATAATCGCGGTTGCCAATCAAAAAGGCGGTGTTGGTAAAACTACTACCGCTATAAATTTTTCATCTTGTCTGGCGATGGCCGAGAAAAAGACTCTTCTGATCGATATCGATCCACAGGCCAATTCCACCTCGGGGGTCGGCTTTGATAAGGCCACGATGGATATATCTATCTACGATGTTCTTATTGGCAGAAAAGAGATGCTCGATGTTATCCTGCCAACCGAATTATCATATTTGAATGTGGCTCCCTCGTCGATTGCACTGGTGGGCGCCGAGGTCGAGATGGTTGGGATGTTTTCACGGGAGTTGATATTATCCAAGGCGATAACATCAATAGCAGATCAATATGACTATATAATTATTGATTGTCCCCCGTCGCTGGGGCTTCTGACGATCAATGCCTTAACGGCGGCTAACGGAGTGATGATTCCGGTGCAGTGTGAGTACTATGCTCTTGAAGGGTTGTCACAACTGTTGGAGACAATCAAGTTGGTCCAGAAAAATCTTAACCCTGAGCTTGATATTGAAGGTGTCTTGTTAACGATGTATGACAGTCGTTTAAATCTGTCACGACAGGTTGCCGAGGAAGCCCGAAAGTTTTTTGATAATCGAGTTTATAATACAGTTATTAATCGGAATGTGCGGTTATCGGAGGCACCAAGTTTTGGCAAGCCGATTATCATGTATGATATTTTGTCAACCGGTGCGGAAAATTATATGGCCTTAACAAGGGAGGTATTGAATCGATGAATAGAAAAGTTGTCCTGGGTCGGGGTTTGGAAGCATTGATTCCAAAAAACGAAGAGAACCAGGTCGCCGATAATAGTACTTACCGTGCAATACCGCTAAATATGATTGTACCTAATCCGGTCCAGCCGCGTCGTACTTTTGATGAGAAGAGTTTGCAGGAGTTATCCGAATCGCTAAAAATTCAGGGCGTGTTACAGCCAGTGGTAGTTAAAAAAGAAGGAACTGAGTTTGTTCTGATTGCCGGTGAAAGACGGTACCGAGCGGCCCGCCTTTCAGGGCTTGAAGATATTCCGGCGGTAATCATTGAGGGCAAAGATGAATCCGAGATGCTTCAGATGGCATTGGTTGAAAATTTACAGCGCGAGGATCTTAATCCTCTCGAAACAGCCGAAGCGTTTCGCCAATTGATGGATGAAGCCGGGTTGACCCAGAACCAGTTGGCTTCGCAGGTTGGGAAAAGTCGTGCCGCGGTAGCCAATATTTTGCGCCTGCTAACTCTTCCTGAAAAGATCAAGCAGATGCTTTTTGATGGTAAAATCAGCGAGGGACACGCGCGAACGATTTTGGCGCTTGATACAGAGATTGCACAGGTTCGATTAGCCGAAAGAATTATAAATGAAAAACTATCGGTGCGTGGTGCGGAAGAGTCGGTAAAACGGGTCAGGAAAAGAAAACTTATACCGAAGAAAAGAATACCGATTTTGATGGAAGTTGAAAATTATTTGAAACAATTGCTTGGCACTTCTGTAAAAATTAAACCGGGCTTGAAGCGCGGACGGATTGAGATCGAGTATTATGGCGATGAGGATCTTGACCGTATTTTGGAGTTGTTTAAAAAGATAAAATAATTGTATGGCACAAACAAAATATTATAGCATACTATTTGTTCCCGATGGAGTGGAAAACCAATTTGGGGTTCGTCTTCGAGCCTGGTTGTTTAAAACAATCATAATATTTTTCTCTCTGTTATTGATCGGGATCGTCTTTTTCTT
>JAAERC010000024.1 GCA_024230695.1 Candidatus Zixiibacteriota bacterium | reverse complement strand
TCCGCGTTCACCAACTAACGCTATAATATTTATATCTGCCGATGATCCTCTCGCCATCATCCCGATCATTACCGATTTACCGACTCCAGAGCCCGAAAAAACACCCAATCGTTGCCCTTGTCCGATTGATGCCATAATATCTACAACCGATATCCCGGTTCTAATTGCTTTATCTATTCTTTTTCTTTTTAAGGCCGGAATTGGCTCAGCATCAATAGTTCGAGTTGTTGAGCACATAAACGGACCTTTGCCATCAATCGGACGACCTAACCCATCGATTACCCTGCCAATTAATTCATCTCCGACGGAAATGCGTAACTGTTCTCCGGTTGAGATAACAACCGATCCGGGAGTTATCCCTGTTACCGGTCCCAGCGGCATCAATAAGATCCTGCTGTCACGAAATCCAATCACCTCAGCATTGATCTTTTTACCAGTCTCGGGATTCTCAATTTGACATAAATCATTTATGGAAACAGCCGGTCCCTCGGATTCCACTATCAGACCAACTATTTTAACAACCCGGCCAGAATGTTTGATTGTACTTATCTCTTCAATCCGTCTGGTGTAGAGATTGTATGGAATAGTTTTCACGATTCACCATTGCTATTATCAAAAGCACTCATAATTATATCCATCTGGCTTTCGACCCGAGCATCAATATCGCCAGAAGGTGTTTCAATATAACATCCACCCTGTCGAACTCGAGTATCCGGCTCAATTGTAATATCTTTAATTGCGGTTGAATCGGCCTTAAAACGATCAATCTGCTGATCAATTGATGGGTAATGTTCCGGGTGAACCTTGACCTTTATTTTTGTTTTATCAACTATTTTATCTATTACGCCTGATATGATTCCGGCGGTAACATCGGTATCTGTTCTGGCGGCCCCAAATGTGATCTTTTTGGCAATACTGATTATCATTTCAAGAATATTCTTTTTGGCATCCTCATACAATCTTCCTCGCTCCTGAGTAGCCGTATTTATTAACGAGCCAAAATTATCAATAACTTGCTGAGCTTCCTCATGCCCTTTATTTAGTCCATCCTGATAACCTTTTTTATATCCATCATTTTTGGCTTGCTCAGTCTCATTAGATGCAGCAATTTTGGTTTGAATATTCTCTTGTTCAATACGTTTATTTAGTTTTAGTAAACAAACAATCGGAATCAGCTTATTTCCCTCAACCGATGTAATAACAT
>JAAERC010000023.1 GCA_024230695.1 Candidatus Zixiibacteriota bacterium | reverse complement strand
GCGATGATGGGGAATGAGATTTTCAAATTTGACGATTACGATGACGGGAAATTTAGTCTCAGGCATGAAGGCGCAACACAATGGGTGGCAACGAGATCAAAGTTTTTCTCAGCGATTTTGGTGCCCCGGTCAACTGTTGGAGAAGGTGTTAAAGCAAGCGGGACCGAAATGCTGGTTCAGACGCTTGATGACAATGTTGATGGCAAAGAGTTAAAGGTCGGACTGGTAATGAAGATTCCATTTGAACCGACCTTTGTCGACAGTTTTTCGGTTTTTGTCGGACCGATGGATTATGAAATACTAAAGAATTTTGATGAAGAAGTCATTGATATAATTGATATTGGAACCACCCCGGTAATCGGTTGGCTGATAAAGATATTCGCGATTCCGATTATGTGGCTTTTGCCCAGAATGTACGATATTATTCCAAACTATGGTGTTGTCATTATTCTTTTTGGTTTGATGGTAAAATTGATAACACTACCTCTATCAAAAAAGACGGTTCGATCAATGTCGGCGATGAAAGAACTTCAGCCAAAAATGGAAGAATTAAAGAAAAAGCATAAAAAGAATCCACAGGCGCTAAATCGAGAAACGATGAAGTTGTATAAAGAGCATGGTGTCAATCCGCTTTCCGGATGTCTTCCATTATTGCCCCAGATGCCATTGTTTTTTGCGCTGTTTGCGGTTTTCCGTTCAACAATTCTTCTCCGTCAGGCGCCGTTTATGCTCTGGTGGGATGATCTTTCG
>JAAERC010000022.1 GCA_024230695.1 Candidatus Zixiibacteriota bacterium | reverse complement strand
CGGATTCCAATTCACTTTAAGAACTTCATCCGCCATCTCAAATCCGGATGCTTCCAAACTGTCAGAAATGATTTTAGCTGACTCGCCGCTCCAGCCATAGCATCCAAATGCAGCAGCTTTCTTTTTCTTGAATTTCAGGCCTTTTATTAATTCAAGGATAGCGGCTACAGATGTTAAGACACCTCTGTTAATTGTCGGAGAACCTACAATGATAGCTTTGGATTTAAAAATTTCTGTAATCACATCATTTTTGTCTTTTTTTTCAAGGTGATAAAGTTTGATATTAACTCCTTGGCCCGATTCTCTGATTCCTTTGGCAATGCCTTCGGCCATTTTGCGCGTGCCGTTCCACATAGTATCATAAATAATTGTAATCTGATTCTCCTGATAATTATCAGCCCACTTCAAATATTGCTCAATAATCTGCTCAGGACGGTCTCTCCAGATTATGCCATGGCCTGGACAAATCATATCAAGCTGAAGGTTTAATGACAGCACCTCATTGATTTTTCTCGTAACCATAGGATTGAACGGAGTTAATATGTTGGCATAGTATTTAATGCATTCTGCGGCCAGCTCTGCCTGATCAACCAGATCGTTGTACATTAATTCAGAGGCATAATGATGCCCGAAAGCATCGTTGCTAAACAACAAGTTGTCTTTTGTTAAGTAGCAGTTCATACTGTCTGGCCAGTGAAGCATGGGCATCTCTACAAATACTAATTCCTTGTCTCCCAGGCTCAGGGTGTCACCGGTCTTGACAACATTGAAATTCCAGTTCTGATGATATTGCCCTTTTAATGATTTAAGCCCATTCTTTGTACAATATATTGGTGTATCAGGGATATTGCGCATAAGTTCCGGCAGCGCGCCGCTATGGTCGGCTTCGGCATGATTTGCGATCACATAGTCGATTTTATTGAGATCAATTTCATTGGCCAGGTTTTCAACAAACTCTTTTGAATAAGGCCCCCATACAGTATCAATCAAAGCAGTTTTATCTTCTTTGATTAAATATGAATTATACGACGAACCGCGATTTGTCGAGTATTCATAGCCATGAAATCTTTCGAGTTCCCAGTCAATCTTGCCAACCCAGTATACGTTATTCTTAATTTTAAAATTTATGATAAGTCTCCTTTATGCCTATTCTTCCTTTTCAAATTCATCTTTTAACACGCCACATATCGGGCATACCCAGTCATCAGGCAAATCCTCAAACATTGTGCCAGGTTTTATTCCCGCGTCTTGATCGCCTTTTTCAGGGTCATAAACATAACCGCATATGTTACAAACATACTTAACCATTTTGCTACCTCCTAATTGATTTTAAATTACATTCAATAGATTATGATCTGATCATGGTAAGCATCATTTTAAATTTCTTAATAGCTTTCAGAGAATGAGGTTCATTAACTGGCAATATAATCATTTCACCCATTTTCAAAACATACGGCTTTCCTGAAATCATAATTTCTACTTCGCCATCCAACACGCACACCAAAGCATCAAATGGGGCGGTATGTTCACTTAATTCCTGCCCTTG
>JAAERC010000021.1 GCA_024230695.1 Candidatus Zixiibacteriota bacterium | reverse complement strand
TATGCTTGATTTGATTCGTAAAGGGAAATTTGTTTATTTTGGAATATATTGTTTGATTGTTGGTTGTATTGGATTGTATTATTTTATCTAAGTGATGAAAAAAATCCTTGTCATTCGGTTGGGGGCTATAGGCGATGTTATTTTAACATCGGCGCCATTATTAAATCTAAAATTATCTTTTCCCAATGCGGAGATATCTTTATTGACTCGTACTTATCTGACTGGATTGGCCGAGATGTTCACAGGTGTTGATAGAGTTTTGCCATTTCCACAAAAAGCATCAGCGGCCGACCTGTTTCGGATGGGCGAGTACCTTGATAAACAGAATTTTGATATGGTTGTTGACCTGCATGGTAATATTCGTTCATTTTATTTAATGAAACATATTTCCGCCGGGGTCAAGGTCAGATATAATAAACGTACCTTTGAACGATTTCAAGCTGTCAAGTTCGATAAAATTAATGAGTCGTCACCGCATACAATTGATATGTATAATTCAGCTATTAAAGACGCGGGGGGGAAGATCTTTGCGACACGTCCGATTATTGATCTTAGTTTTAACAGACCCCGACAGCTGAATTTCAACAATTCAAAAAAAACCGTTGTTATTGCTCCCGGGGCATCATATCGAACTAAACAATGGCCCAAAGAAAAATTCGCGGAACTTGCGGTTAAAATAAACAGTGAACATGGCTGTAATATTGTTTTGGCTTTAACCAAATCCGATGCTGATTTTGCCAGCCTTACTGCTGAAATCCCACCAGAAAATAAGATGTTGCTTCTTGATGCTGATCTCCAAAAGCTTGCGGCGATTTTAGCCGAGTCAGATTTAATAGTTTGTAATGATTCGGCGCTGGGCCATCTCAGTTCGTCCGTAGGAACACCTGTGGCGGCGATATTTGGCCCGACCCACCCGACTCTTGGCTTTTCCCCACGGGGGCTAAAAGATATTGTTATTCAAACAGACGAGTTTTGCCGTCCCTGCTCGAAACATGGAAAAAAACGGTGTTTTCGTGACGAGCAGTTCTGTTTTACACTTATTTCTGCTAATATGGTTTTTGAAAAAATATCAGAATTTATAACAGATAACAACAAAAAGGAAAAAGCAATTTTTATTGATCGGGATGGCACTTTGATAAAGGAAAAAAACTATCTGCAAAATAAGGATGAGGTCGAACCGGAAGAAAATTCTATTGAAGCCCTAAAATTGGCGCAGGATGCCGGTTATAAAATTATTATTGTCTCCAATCAATCGGGCGTCGCGCGGGGATATTTTGACGAGGATAAAGTCTCTGAGATTAATCAGCGCGTTTCCGATGTTTTTGCTAAAGGTGGAGTTAAGATAGATCAATTTCTATATTGCCCGCATCTAAAAGGATCAAAACTATCCCAATATAATAAGGATTGTAACTGTCGAAAACCATCTCCCGGTATGATTGAGACTGCTGTTAAACGTTTTAATATAAATCCTTATAGATCATTTGTTGTTGGTGATAAACTAGCCGATGTTGGACTTGGTTATGTAATTGGCGGCAAGTCGATTTTGGTGAGAACCGGGTATGGACAGGAGCAGGAAAAACAGCTCAAAAAAAATAAATCTCCTCGTCCGGAAAAAATCCTTAATAATTTATTTGAAGCCGTAAAATATATTACTGGAATATTAGATAGAGAAGATCAATGAAAAAAGAAGCGACATATTATGAGAAATTTGAAACCGGCAATAAGGTCAAATGTCTTTTATGTCCCGCCAATTGTCTTCTGACCGACGGTAAAATTGGCATTTGTGGTTCCCGATTCAATGATAATGGTAAATTGATAGTCGATAATTTTGGCGAGTTGGTTTCAGCATGTTATGATCCGATTGAAAAAAAGCCGCTATATCATTTTTATCCAGGATCGCTAATATTTTCAACCGGTGCTAATGGATGTAATTTCAATTGCAGTAATTGTCAGAATTGGGAAATATCACAAAAAAAAATTCATACGAAATATGTGGCTCCTGAGGATCTATTAAAGTATGCCGGAAATAAAAAATCAATCGGTGTGGCATATACTTACACCGAGCCTCTAATTTGGATTGAATATATCAGGCATGCCGGTCGTCTAATAAGAGAAGCAGGTTTAAAAAATGTTTTGGTAACAAATGGATATATAAATAATAAACCATTAAAAGAACTGTTACCGATTATAGATGCGGCAAATATTGATTTAAAAAGTATGGAATCTAAAGTGTATAAAAAAATATGCAAGGGACGATTGGAGCCGGTTTTGGAGAATATCAGAACTTTTTATGATTCCGGCGTGCATATTGAAATAACCAATCTGTTGATTACCGGAGTAAATGACTCGGATTCCGATATTGAGCGGATAACCGATTTTGTGGGCGGCATTTCCAAATCAATACCAATGCATTTCTCGGCTTACTTTCCGACTTATAAAATGAATTATCCCGCAACTTCACCGGAAAGAATGCTTAGAGCATTTGAGATAGCATCCTGTAAGCTTGATTATGTCTATCTTGGTAATATTAATATTCCGGGAAAATCAAATAGCTTGTGCCCGGAATGTAACTCAGTTTTAATACATCGCTCGGGATATTCAACCGAACTTACCGGGCTGAATGGTAAACATTGCGATAATTGTGGGCAGTTAACTAATATTATTAATTAATTTAGTTTAAATCGCTCACACCGATAACTATAAGGTATGTAAGATATTATAATTAATAGTAAATTCAGTCTTTGTTGATAGTTGGAAATCAATTGTTATATATATGCAATAACATGTTTAAACTTTGTCGGATATTTATTGTATCTTTTATTTTGTTCCTGGTTGTGCCTGAGATTGGAAGCGCACAGTTTTATTTTGGGAAAAACAAAGTTCAATATACAAATTTTGACTGGCAGGTGATGGAGACCGATCACTTCCAGATATATTTTTATGCCGAGGAAGAAGAGCTTGCACAGATTGCGGCCGACATTGCCGAAGGATATTATCCGACTCTGGCCGCCAAATTTAAGCATGAAATATACCGGAAAATCCCACTGATCATATATAGCTCCCCAAATTATTTTACCCAAACCAATGTTACCTGGAGTATGTTGCCGGAATCGGTGGCCGGTTTCACAGAATTTTTAAAGGGTCGGGTAGTGGTTCCTTTTCATGGCTCATATCATGACTTTGCGCATGTGATTAGACATGAATTGGTTCATGTGTTCCAGATATCCAAATTACGGTCAGTGATGTCTCTTTCACTGAATCATCGCATGGCAAGTCCACCCCTTTGGTTTATTGAGGGGCAGGCAGAATTCTGGTCAACAAAATGGGACAGCGAGGCTGATGCGATTGTCAAGGATATGGTTCTTTCGGGCAAAATATTTTCAATTGAAAATATGTATCAGATCTCCGGTACCTTTTTCATGTATAAATTGGGGCAGTCAATTTGCGAATTTATCGATGTTACCTATGGCTCGGATAAGCTCATATTGATATATGAGAACTGGTGGAAAGAACGGTCTTTTGATAAAATAGTTGAACATACGTTGGGCGAACCAATAAAAGAGATCTCAAAAAAGTGGCATTATTATCTTCAAAAAAGATATTACCCCGAAATGGCCTCTGCCGGTCTCACCAAAAGAGAGGCTCGACAACTGACCAAAAAAGGTTATGCTCTCAAGGGTGTTCCGGTACAATTTAAAAATGGTGAGAGTCCTGAAGACTGGATAGTTTTTAAAGCCAATAAGATGGGTTATTCCGGCATTTATATGATGT
>JAAERC010000020.1 GCA_024230695.1 Candidatus Zixiibacteriota bacterium | reverse complement strand
AGTTCCAAAAAGGTATCTGAGTTTTTGGTCCAGCCGGTTCGGGTTTTAATCGTTACTGGTATTGAACAATTTTCAACCGCCGCCGCCATGATCTCCCCTGCCAACGGCAGGTTTTTCAGAAGAGCCGCACCGCCATTCTTCTTAACCACTTTCCTGACCGGGCAACCAATATTCAAATCGATCAGATCGGGACCAAACTCCTCCACAGCCTTGGCAGCCTTGGCAATATATTCTGGTGAAGATCCAAATAGTTGCACACCAACCGGATGCTCGTCAGGTGCCATATCCAGCATTTTTATTGTTTTTTCCTGATTTCGGGAGATCGCATCGGCCGAAATCATTTCGGTGTAACAGAATGAGGCTCCAAATTTCCTGGCCAGTGAACGGAAAGGATAGTTCGATATCCCGGCCAATGGAGCCAAAAACAGCCTGCCAGCAATTGTCAAGTTTCCAATATCCATGCCGACAATATAATTAAGCCTTTACCAGAAGGCAAGGCCGTTGGTCTGTACAAATGCCAACGCCTTTCAAGTTGAATTATATGATTTTGCCATTATAAGGCATTGGGTATGAAAGGAGTATCGCATGCCAGAGATTACCGTTAAGTATGAAGATAAGTTAATAGAAAGAATCGTTTCTGAAAAGAAGCGGATGTCAATTGGACGTACCAGCGACAATGACATTGTGCTTGATAATCGCGGCGTTTCCAGAAAACATGCCCAGATAGAATTTAACGGTGAAGCCGCCGTTATTATTGACAACGAATCATTAAATGGTACTTTTGTAAACAATCGCAAAGTAAACGAAGAAATTCTTAATGATCGTGACGTAATTACTATTGGCAAATACAATCTGGAATATAGTACCGAAAGTCTACGAGATACATCTCAGGCTGGTTTGGATGGAACTATGATACTTAATACAAAGAAACAAAAAAATCTTATTGCCGGTGACAAGCTGGAAAAAGAGATTGTTCAGCGTATGGGTGGTTCGGTCCTGCTCGGTGAAGAAAACAGCGATTTCTCTGAATATCAACTTGATCGCGACGTAACTACTATTGGTAAAGCCAAGTTTGTCCATATTCATGCTCGTGGATTTTTCCTTTCAGGCATTCAGGCCAAAATTGTTAAAGAAGGAAATCAGATGAATATTGTTAATCTTGGACGTAAAGGCAAAACTAAGGTCAACGGCGAAACTACTGAAAATATAAATTTAAAAAATGGTGACATTATCCAAGTAGGAAAATCGGTATTCAGATACCTGGAAGGTAATCGCTAAATGAAAATAGCCCTGATATCGGATGTCCATTCTAATCTGGAAGCACTTGAAGAAGTTCTCCGAGATATCGAAAAAGAAGGTGTTGAAAAAATACATTTTCTTGGTGATGCCGTTGGATATGGAACCGACCCCAATAAATGTATTAAATTGATATCCAAACATTGTGATATTAAATTACTGGGGAATCATGATTATGCATCACTCGGGTTAATATCAATGGATGGTTTTAATAAAATCGCTAAAACATCTGTGGAATGGACACAAACCAAATTAAAAAAGAAATCAATTGAGAAACTTGCTGATTTTGAACTAATCAGTACTTTTCTTGATTATTCCCTGGTGCATGCATCCCCGGGAACACCCGACAATTGGGATTATGTTCTAAGTGCTGAACAGGCCCATGAGCAATTTTCTCAATTTTCTCAATCAATCTGCTTTATTGGACACTCTCATATCCCGACGGTGTACATCGAAGAAACAGATGGCACTGTCTCATCGCAGGTTTGTGGTAGCTTGGAACTTATCAAAGATCTAAGATATATCATCAATATCGGCTCTGTTGGTCAGCCGCGAGATAATGATCCAAGAGCATGTTATTTAAAAGTAGATACTGAAAGTTCAAAAATAGAATATCGTCGCGTAGATTATAACATTGATAAAACCCAGGCCAAAATGCGGAAAGCCATGTTTCCGGATTTTTTGGTAGAAAGATTAGCGGTTGGCCGCTGATGAGGTGATTATGTTGTCAAAGTACTCATCATACATCCTTTGCTTCCTGATCTCAATATTGGTCGTTTCATTATATGTAAATGATTTTTCACCACTTAAAAGATTACAATGGCAGGTTCAGGACATTATGTATTCATTTAGGGGTGAGAAAAACCTTTCATCTGATATTGTTCTGATTAATATTGATGACCAAACTCTAAGACAATATGGTCAATGGCCCTGGGATCGAGATAAAATCGCCGATTTGATGGCCGCAATTGGCAGTGGGTCTCCTAAAACAGTTGTTCTGGATATCGCCCTTGAACAGGACACTCAGCAAGATACTCTCGGCTTTACCAAGGTCCTTGCCGGACAGATGTCATGGATGAAAAATGTTATCATCCCTTATGAAATTACTCCGGCCGCATTTAGGAATCAAAAGATATCTAATCCAAAATATTTGAAGCAATACTCAATTAGTGTTGATAATGGATTAGGCGTCCTGGATGAAAATGCCACCCGTTTGGCCAGAAAAGTATTTCTCCCGCCAGATCAAATCTGCAAATATTCCTCAGGTTTAGGTTTTAAATATGTCATTCGCGACAGTGATCGTGAAATAAGATGGTCACCTCTGGTTGTTCATTACGAAGGGTATTATTACCCATCAGCGTCTCTTATGGCCGCGTCACATCACTTAGGAATAGATCCTTCGGCGATAATAGTTAATGGTGGTCACTCCATAATATTGGGTGGAATAGAGATTCCCACCAATAAGCGTGGAGAGTTGTTTATAAATTATAATAAACATGGTGAATCGTTTCGCCAATATTCGGCCGCAGATATCTTAAATGAAGTTATTGATCCTTCGATTCTCACGGGTAAACTGGCAATCGTGTCGGTAAGCTCAAAAATAATTGCTGAGTATTATTCAACGCCTGTTTCATCAAGCATGGGCGGCAATGAAGTTCAGGCAAATATTATTGAAAATATTATGCACACTAACTTTATAACCCGAATTGATGCCACT
>JAAERC010000019.1 GCA_024230695.1 Candidatus Zixiibacteriota bacterium | reverse complement strand
TTTGCCAGTATGGTTCACGGGCGATAAAAACCGGAATACAATTGATAAAACCACAGCCGGCCTCAAGGACCTGTTCTACATACCATTTGGTTGCCGCTTCCGAACCGACCGGAAGATAATTAACGACAACATCAGTCTTGGTTTCTTTGAGTAGTTTAACGATATCAATAGTGTCGCCCGGAGCCTTGTCGATAACTTTGGATAGATATTTACCCAGACCATCGTGAGTCATTCCCCGTTGTACTATAACCCCGGTTTTAGGTACTTTGCAGAATTTGTATGTATTATTTGGCTTTTTGAAAATAGCATCGGCCAGATCAAGACCGACTTTGTTTTTATCAATATCAATAGCCGCTGAAAACTCAATATCACTGATATGATATCCACCGAGGTTGACATGCATCAAACCCGGAACCAATTCGTCATCCTTGGCTTTTTTGTAAAATTCAACTCCCTGTACAAATGATGAAGCGCAATTACCGGTTCCGATAATGGCAACTCTGACTTTACTCATTAGGTGAATCCTTTCTTTAACTGTGTAATTTGAGTATAGTTAATGATAACATGAACGGCAAGAAAATTGTTGACAATTATATATGAATAGTATATAAATAGTGACTGAGTGGTCATATTATTATTGGGTAATTATATGGATGAGAACATCATTGTGCGGTTAGAAACGGAAAAGGTGATAACCCCTACTTTTCGAAAGTTAGCTCCGGCTAAAAAAGAGAAAGTATATAAATCAGCATTAAATTATTTTGGTGAGGATGTTTTTGAGCGAGTTACTCTTGATGATATCGCCAAGACGGCAAAAATCTCAAAAGGTTCATTAATACAGTATTTTGGATTTAAGGGGAATTTACTAATTTTTCTTGCTGAGATTGTTGTAAGTAATTATAAAAGGTTTTTCAAAAGCTACTTTTTAAGAGAGACTGCTATCAGAACCAAGGATAGGATTGATCAATTTTTTTTAAGTCATTTGGTCTTTAGAAAAGCAAATCGCGCTGAATTTGATTTTATTCTTCAGATGCTTTTTGAAAACAGCTCCAAGCTATCCGGCGATTTCATTAATACTATTTTTGATATCCAGAAGGAATGTATTAGTACCATAATAAAACGCGGAGTACAATCCAATCAATTGCGACGAGATGTCAGGAGTCAATATTTAGTAACTATTATTCATTCGACATTTATTGGTTTATTGAGGGGACATTTTTTGGATAAAACCACATTGCGGAAGAACGATTTTACGATAAATTTAAATCAATGTTTGAATCTGGTTTTCGAGGGAATTAAATAATTTTAAAATCGGATTTATCGAGTAATATTGCCTGTCTGCGGCGGACTTCGTTTTTTTCCATATTGAAATCGGGGCCGGTATGTTCTATCATTACTGATGATACCGATGACGCGAAACAACCGGATTTTTTCAGATCTCCGGTTCTAAGATATTCAAATGTGAATCCGGCCATATAGGTATCGCCGGCGCCGGTGGAATCAACAAGATTTATATTGTACGGCGGAATATCAATAAATTCTTTGCCATCATAGATAACAGAGCCGAGTTCAGCCAGAGTTACCACCACAATTTTTGGCCCCCAATTTTTTATTATTTTGGCTGCTTTGTATGGGTCCTTACGGGCATTGACGCCGGTTAATATTTCGGCTTCAAGTTCATTCGGTTTGACCACATCAAAGAGACTCAAAATCTCTTCTATTCCCTTGGTTTTTTTATGAAATATATGGCCGTTATCGTCGGCATCCCTCAGAAGACCCTGGGGGTCACAGAATATAAACCGATCAAAATTTTCTCTGATTGATTTTATTTTCTCAAAAGATATCTCACCTAGTATTGGACCGATAAGAATGGCCTTCGAGTCAGAGTAGTCTTTTGGACTGAGAGTATTGATAATACCTGCCCGTCCTAATAGATCAAGTGTCCGGTTCCCGAAGTCATCATAATAATCAAGCGAAAATCCGCCAGTTTCCGATGATTTATTCAATATGGAATCAATATTTAAAGACTTCAGTTTTTTATTAAAATCATCTTTGAAATCATCGCCAATGGCTCCAATCAGTTTGACCTTTTCGCCAAGTTTGGCCAAAGTTAATGCGGCATTGGTGGAACATCCGGAAAGAATTCGTCCATCGGTTTCGGAAACTCTGGTTTTTATATAATCATAAACCGGATTTCCAATAGCTGTTATCATTTGTCCTAAACCTCTTTTTTGTTGCCGAGTTGTTTGTGGGTGTAAACTAATCTTTGGATAGAGGTAATATATGATGTTAACCCGACAATGATTAAAGCTATTTCGAACCAATGGCTGTCAGGGAAGTATCTCTCTAAAATCGCGCCGATTATAATCAAAGTGAATTTCTCGGGCCGACCCATGATACCGACATTACAATTCTCAATTTTACCAATTGACTCGGCGGCGGCCCTGGTATAGCTTGCGATTATCATACCAAAGAGCGCAAATAGAGCCCAGCCCGGATGAACCAGGCCAGAGATAGCAATACCGGCTAGAATAAAAAACTCGCCATAGCGATCACAGACATGGTCAAGGATGCCGCCAAAAACGGTTCCGAGATTTCCGGCGCGGGCGGTTGAACCATCGAGGATGTCAGCAAGCGAGGCGATAAGCATCCAGATAATACCCCACCATATTTCGGCTTTCCAAAAATAGATGCCTGAGACAATTGCAAAAAGAAAAGAAAGAGCGGTTAGGATATTTGGGGTCAATCCAAGTTTCAGACAGATTTTACCCAATCCACCAAAGTATTGTTCATACAGCGCTCTTTTATGTTTATTAATTTCTGTCATATTGGATACAGCCAATTATTAGGCAATATATTAACGCGGTTTGTCATGTCAAGTAATATTGAAATTTTGGAGAGACAGTACATAAAAAAGTCAGAACAATTACTGTTCTGACTTTTTAAAATTCGGTGTCGAGGCTTAATTAAATTCTACTTCTTAACCTCGGCCGGTTTAATAATAAGAAACGGAACAACCTCTTCTGCCGGATTTCCCTCTTTTTCAGGAGAAGGAATAACCATTTGCAGTGAATTACTTGGGGCAGTCGTAGTCGTATCAATTTTAAGCGGTTCGGCAAAATCGCTTCCGTCGAGAGCCGAAATAAAGACTGTCGCAATTCTTCCAGTACCTGGGCTCATTGGTGGGACCGAAACTCCCAGATCCCAAATCAAACCGATTGTCACACATTGCGCGGCAGTATCGGCGCGGGCAGTTTTGACACGAAAATGGTCAGCACGCCCACCTTTAAAGATTGTTGAATCGGCAACGAGTTTGGTGTTACCGGATTTTAACAACATCGGGACTGAGATAGCCAGGACCTCTTCATCGTTAAACAGAGAGATATTGACCGCCCAATTTTTGGCATCGATCTGATACGGTTCAAGATACATTGTATCAAGAGCACCGGCATTATCGATTTGAGCGTATAAACTGCCGGTTAAAAGCATCATCCCAATAGCAAAAAGGATAATTTTTCTCAGATTCATTTTTCCTCCATTAGATATTACTTAAAGGTTTTACATATTATCATCGGTTAAAGATCCAATTTTCTTAACTTGTTTGGGTATATCAAGTTCCAGTATTAATGAATAGTTGTAATGAATCAGCTTTTGATGGATTATTCAATCTGCTACGATATATTTCAATTGCGTTTTCCAGCGCTCTGAAGCCTACTTCTTTATCTGGAAAGCGTTGGAACAATTCTTCAAGATATTTAGCCGCATCTACCCAATTGGCGCGTCTTCTGGCAACTTCGGCCAAATATGAAATAGCAGAGGCTTCAATAGGCGTGCCCTTATTCTCATTCTTCATTTTATTATAAAATTCAATTGCTTTGCTGTACCATAAATCGGTAAGCTGACTGTTATTTATATTGTTGTAATGTCCAGCGATGGTCAGATATGAATTAAAGGCTAGTTCGGTATTTGGGAAATTGGTAATTAGCCATTGGTATTCATCTTCGGCCCGATTCCATTCATTTAGTTTTTCAAATGAAAGGGCATAATAATGTTGTGATATGGGAGTGGACATATAATAGCCATGGTAATCATCTTTAATAGATTCCAATATTTTGCGACATTTTAAATATGATTTGTTGTTAAAATGGGCAATGGCAATATTGATATATGTGTTCGCCAGTAATGTAGAATCATTTGATCTTTTAAGAATATTTTCATAAATCGTAATCGCACCGGAATAGTCATTTTTCCCCTTACTCAAAAAATCAGCTATTTTCATTGCTTCGGGAATGCGGGTCAATCCGGT
>JAAERC010000018.1 GCA_024230695.1 Candidatus Zixiibacteriota bacterium | reverse complement strand
TTAATAGCTTTACGACCAAGAATATACTCGACCCCTTTTTCGCCATAGTAGGACCAGCTGATGATCGTCGAGTAGGCAAATAGAATCAGACCGATTGAAACCATATTCTGACCCCAGTCCGGAAGAATAGACTCAAATGCTGTTGCCGTCAGTGGTGTCCCGTCAAGTCCACTGTTCCATTGTCCCGAAACCAAAATAACCAGACCGGTGAGAGTACATATTAATAAGGTATCAATAAATGGGCCGATCATCGCGACTAATCCCTCACGGACAGGTTCATCAACTTTGGCCGCTGCGTGAGCCATCGGCGCCGAACCAAGTCCCGACTCATTAGAGAAAACACCGCGCGAAACACCTTTCTGGATGGTGAGCCAAACTGTTGTCCCGGCAAAACCACCTGTCGCGGAATGAGGATTGAAGGCATGTTCAAATATCAGAGCAAATGCAGGCATAATATATTCATATGAAAGAGCCAAAACAATCAACGCCGTTGTGACATAGACCACACTCATAAACGGTACCAACTTACTGGCAACTTTGCCGATCCGTTTGATCCCTCCAATAATAACCAATCCAACCGCACCGGCAATGACAATTCCAATGACCCAGCGCCAGATCTCCCCTACGGCGGTTCCTTTAACCGCAAAAAGAGAAACCAAACCGTCGGCAACCGAATTTGCCTGAACCATATTTCCAATAAACAACGAGGCCATTGCGGTACATCCGGCAAACATATAGGCCAGAAAACGAAACCGTTTATGCATCCCCATTTCAATAAAATACATCGGTCCGCCCCGGACATTGCCATCGGGATCGATTTTACGATAAATAATCGCCAACGTGCAGGAAGTAAATTTGATTGCCATTCCAAAAACAGCTGTCACCCACATCCAGAAAAGCGCTCCCGGGCCTCCCACAGCAATTGCGGTTGCAACTCCGGTAATATTTCCGGTTCCGATCGTTGCTGAAAGCGCCGCCGATAAGGCCTGAAAATGAGAGATTTCGCCTTTATGTTCCGGTTTGTCATAACGACCAGAAACAAGTTCAAAGCTATGTTTAAGTCCTCGAATCTGAATCAGATAGTAGCGGATTGTAACAAAGATGCCGGTTCCGACCAAAAGAGCCATTAATGGCACACCCCAGACATACCCTTGAATGCTTTTAACTATATTTAGAAGTTGCTCCATTATAAAATAAATAATATAATAGGAAAAACAGTGCAATAAAAAAATGTGGTGGATTATGGAACAAGATAATATAAGAGAGTATTTCAAAACTATTCTGGAGAAAAATAAAGAAGCGTCACCCGAAGCAATCGATATTCTAAAAAAGCTAATCGATCATACGATTGCATTTAGAGATGAGCTCAAAGAGAAAGCCGATGTGCCGCTAACGGTTGAAGACACTAAGCAGGCAATCGATATTTATCTCGAAGCGGTTCGAACCGAACGGCTACGGAGTGATCTTGACCCCAAAATTGACAGCCTGGTCAAATACTGGCTGATCAAAGTTAATGGCGCCACTTTTTAGCAATTGACAATAATTTA
>JAAERC010000017.1 GCA_024230695.1 Candidatus Zixiibacteriota bacterium | reverse complement strand
TTTGGTTTTACTGGCTTTTGGCTATTTCATCTTTTCATCAATCAAGTTACGTCTGAAATTTGATGATACGATCAGGTTCATTGATCTGTCATATACTTTATTTAGAATTCGTCTGCTATTTAATGATAAAACGGGGCAGATATATATTGTTGGATTAAAAGTTAAAAGTTTTGATCTCTGGGATATTTTGAAAACAGATATGTCCCCAAAACCCAAAAAAACCAGGGAAGATACAATTGAAAAGAAAAAGAGAGAATTTGATTGGTCGGGTTATTTAGAATTAAAGAAAATGAGATATTATCTCAAGAAACTGTTTTATCCAATTCGTAAAATAAATTTTAAATATCTAAATATAGAGATCTCTGATGGTTTTTCTGACCCGTATTATACCGGTCAATTATACGCCGTATATTCAACAGTTATGGGGATTTTCCCAAAGTTGATGTCACATATCAACTTCAATCCCGATTTTTCGGCTGATAATATTAAAATTTTTGGAGAAGGGCTTGTAAAATTAAGATTATGCCATATATTACTACCGATACTACAAATACTGGCCGATAAAATATTTGGTATGGTAAGAGATCCATTTTTGAGATTAAAGAAAGGGACCAGTTATGTCTGAGAATAAGGTATCAGAGATATTAAAAGATATTGTTGGCGAACTAAAGAATATTGCTACATCACAAACCGTCGTTGGTGACCCAATTACGGTAAACGAAAAAACAGTTGTTCCGGTTGTTAAAATTTCGGTTGGTTTTGGTGCCGGCGGAGGTCAGGGCGCAAAAGGTGATCAATCAGGTTTTGGCGGTGGTGGTGGTGGTGCGGCCAAAATTGAACCGTCCGCATTTATAATAATGGATCAGAAGAAAATATCATTGCTATCGGCCAAACCGGGGAAACTTGACGCGCTGGTTGAGGCGGTTCCCGGACTGTTTGGGAAGATCAAAGATATTCGAGATTCATTGAAAAAGGATGAACCAAAAGCAAATAATGAAGATACTAAGGAAAACGGAGAAGATGGTAAACCGGGTTATGAAAGTGATTGGTGCTAACTCGTTTATTTTGAGATAGAAAAACATAGATTCCTCACAAGTCCTCACTTAAAGGGTTTTATAACGTCAGAAGCCCCGCCATATTCTGACGTCTTGTAACATTGTTATCAGATAGTAAATTTATTTGATAGAAACATTCAATTCGTGACCCTAATGATATAGATAAGACAACATTAAATTAATTATATATATGAGATTAAATCATTATTGGAGGAGCTTTGATGCATAGGATCTTTTTAACGCTGTTTGTTCTCCTTGTTACAATCTTTACAACTGCCTTCGCCAGGCTCGATAAATCAGAAGGAAAAATTGCCTTAACCGGCAATATGTCCGTCAGTATTTATCATGAAAACGAAAGTGGAATCCCTAATTTCATAAGCGGGACACTTTCTAACCAAACCACTTCGGGAGCTGAAGTTGCGACGGCAATAAAGTTCTTTGAAGGAAATCGGTCGGCATTCAATATGAAGAATCCGGCTACTGATCTTGACTTAAAGCGTATTGATATTGATCAGATGGGGATGAGACATCTTCGATTTCAGCAGATGTATAATGAAATCAAAGTTATTGGTGGTGATTTAATCACTCATTTTTCTACCGATGGTGTTCTCAAAACCGTTAATGGAAATTACGAATCAAAAATCAATCTCAATACTAATGTTTCGATTTTACCGGATAATGCCGTAAATATTGCCGTTTCTGATCTTGAAAGCTTTTTTGCAAAAGGAATCGCGGATGTTCCGGAACTAGTAATTTTTCCATGGGATGATACTAATTATCTCTGCTGGAGATTTTTTGTTAAAACATCGGCCAAAATGGGCCGTTGGGAATATTTTGTTAATGCCAAAAACGGCACAATAATATTTAAG
>JAAERC010000016.1 GCA_024230695.1 Candidatus Zixiibacteriota bacterium | reverse complement strand
TTTGGTTTTACTGGCTTTTGGCTATTTCATCTTTTCATCAATCAAGTTACGTCTGAAATTTGATGATACGATCAGGTTCATTGATCTGTCATATACTTTTTTTAAAATTCGTCTGCTATTTAACGATAAAACGGGGCGGATATATTTGGCTGGGATAAAGGTTAAGACTTTTAATCTCTGGGATATTTTGAAAACAGATAGGTCCCCAAAATCCGAAAAAGCCAGGGATGATACAATTGAAAAGAAAAAGAGGAAATTTGATTGGTCGGGTTGTTTAGAATTAAAGAAAATGAGATATTATCTCAAGAAACTGTCTTATCCAATTGGCAAAATAAAAATAAAATATTTAAATATAGAGATCTCTGATGGTTTTTCTGATCCATATCATACTGGTCAATTATATGCCACATATTCAACAATTATTGGGATTTTCCCAAAGTTGATGTCACATATCAACTTCAATCCCGATTTTTCGGCGGATAAATTAAAAATCAGTGGAGAAGGGCTTGTAAAATTAAGATTATGCCATATATTACTACCGATACTACAAATACTGGCCGATAAAATATTTGGTATGGTAAGAAATCCATTTTTGAGATTAAAGAAAGGGACCAGTTATGTCTGAGAATAAGGTATCAGAGATATTAAAAGATATTGTTGGCGAATTAAAAAATATTGCTACATCACAAACCGTCGTTGGTGACCCAATTACGGTAAATGAAAAAACCGTTGTTCCGGTTGTTAAAATTTCGGTTGGTTTTGGTGCTGGCGGAGGTCAGGGCGCAAAAGGTGATCAATCAGGTTTTGGCGGCGGTGGTGGTGGTGCGGCCAAAATTGAACCGTCCGCATTTATAATAATGGATCAAAAGAAAATATCATTGCTATCGGCCAAACCGGGGAAACTTGATGCGCTGGTTGAGGCGGTTCCTGGACTGTTTGGAAAGATCAAAGATATTCGAGATTCATTGAAAAAGGATGAACCAAAAGCGAATAATGAAGATACTAAAGAAAACGGAGAAGATGGTAAACCGGGTTATGAAAGCGATTGGTGCTAACTCGTTTATTTTGAGATAGAAAAACATAGATTCTTCACAAGTCCTCACTTAAAGGGTTTTATAACGTCAGAAGCCCCGCCATATTCTGACGTCTTGTAACATTGTTGTCAGATAGTAAACTATATTAAAAGAAATATTTAATTCGTAATCTTTATGATATAGACAAGGTATGATATTACTATTTAAATTTCGAATATAAAAGAAATGTATAATTTTATTGGAGACAGAATACTAATATTAATGAGATTAAATCATTATTGGAGGAGCTTTGATGCATAGGATCTTTTTAACGCTGTTTATTCTCCTTGTTACAATCTTTACGACCGCCTCCGCCAGGCTCGATAAATCAGAAGGAAAAATTGCCTTAACCGGCAATATGTCCGTCAGTATTTATCATGAAAACGAAAGTGGAATCCCTAATTTCATAAGCGGGACACTTTCTAACCAAACCGCTTCGGGAGCTGAAGTTGCGACGGCAATAAAGTTCTTTGAAGGAAATCGGTCGGCATTCAATATGAGAAATCCGGCTTCTGATCTTAATTTAAAGCGTATTGATATTGATCAGATGGGGATGAGACATCTTCGATTTCAGCAGATGTATAATGAAATCAAAGTTATTGGTGGTGATTTAATTACTCATTTCTCTGCCGATGGTATTCTCAAAACCATTAATGGAAATTACGAATCAAAAATCAATCTCAATACTAATGTTTCGATTTTAGCGGATAATGCCGTAAATATTGCGGTTTCTGATCTTGAAAGCTTTTTTGCAAAAGGAATCGCGGATGTTCCGGAACTGGTAATTTTTCCATGGGATGATACTAATTATCTCTGCTGGAGATTTTTTGTTAAAACATCGGCCAAAATGGGCCGTTGGGAATATTTTGTTAATGCCAAAAACGGCACAATAATATTTAAGGCCAATCGAATTATGGACAGCGAAGAGATCGGCACCGGCAATTCGGTGATGAACCAACCTCGCAGTCATGTTGATACTTGGTATAACGGCAGTGAATATGAAATGATAGATTACTCACGCCAGGCAAGCAATGATATTCATGGCCATGGAGGACAAATGCCGGATGGCAATGTTCTGCAGACCTACGAAACAACGGTTACTTTGCCCGGTACTATCGCAACTGATGCTGATAATGCCTGGACGGCCACAATATCGCAGGGACCGGCGGTTGATGCACATGTTTATGCGTCCGCTGTTTATGATTGGCTATTAAATGAATTCGGGCGAAATAGTTTTGACGACGCCGGCGCTTCAATGTATTCTACCGTTAATTACAGTGCCGAAGGAAATAATAACGCTTATTGGAACGGTGTTCAAATAGTTGTCTGGACTCCCGGTGCTGGTTGGCGTTCACTGGCCGGATGTCCCGATGTTGTCGCACATGAGTGGGGTCATGCGGTAACCGAATATACATCGAATTTACAGTATCAAAAAGAATCGGGCGCACTTAACGAGTCATTTTCTGATATGTTTGGGTGCGCTTTTGAATTTGCGCATGATACACTGGATGCACCTGATTGGTATATGGCCGAAAATGGAATAGTTGGCGGAACCGGCTTTAGAAATATTTCTAATCCGCCGCAATATGGCGATCCTGATACTTATGAGGGTCTGTATTGGCAGGAAGTTAATGATTGCACACCATCAGATTTAAATGATTGGTGCGGGGTTCATTCCAATAGCGGTGTTGGCAATAAATGGTTTTACCTTCTTTCAGACGGTGATACACATAATAGCATCACAGTGACCGGAGTTGGTGTTGAAGATGCGATGCAGGTAGCTTATCGTGCTAATGCTTTTTATTGGACACCAACATCAACATATTTAGAAGCCGCGATAGGAACAATCCTCGCCGCCAATGATCTGGATCCAACTATGACAACGACTTTGGAAGTGATCAAAGCATGGCATGCCGTTCATGTAATGGTTCCGGAACCGACATTGATATTTGATTATATTGGCGGACCCCCTCATTCTGTCGAACCTGATAATCCATCAACCTTTGATGTCTTAATATCTGAAAATCTTGGCGCGGTTCCTGTTCCAGGATCTGCCAGATTACATTATTCAATAGATGGTGCAGAGTATGTTGAAACAACTATGGAAGATATTGGGATTAACCAATACCGTGTTACTTTGCCAAATGTGCAGTGCGGGTATCCCTTGACATATTACTTTAGTGCCGAATCTGAAGCATTCGGGACTACGACCAATCCGGCTGAGATTGTAGATGCCTATCGGCCTATCATTGTAGTTAGTTCCTCCAATTTGTTCGATGATGATTTCGAGACCGATATGGGCTGGACCAGCGGTTCACCCGCAACCGCGGGAGATTGGGAACGGGGGACACCTGTTGGTGATGGTAGCTATGGTGACCCGACCGATGATTATAATGGTTCCGGGCAATGTTATTTAACCGATAATAGTGCTGGTGATTCTGATGTTGATGGTGGAATGGTTTGGCTTGAATCTCCTGTTTTTGATTTTTCAGGTGGTAGTGGCGAAATAACTTTTGCCGCGTGGTTTAATACTTCAATGGGACCAAATCCTTTACAGGATGTTATGACTGTCTCAATATCAAATAATGATGGAAGCGACTGGGTTTTGGCCAAAACAATTGGTCCGGTTGAAAATGCGTCGGGAGGTTGGGTTGTTTATGACTTCTATTCAGGCGATTTTGCTGAGCCAACCAATCAGATGAAACTCCGTTTTGAGGCTGAGGACGCCGGTAATTCTTCTTGGGTCGAAGCGGGAATTGATGATGTTCATATTGTCTATTTGGATTGTCCGCTTTTTACCTGTGGCGATCTCGATGATAACGACACTATTGATATTCTCGATGTTGTGTTTTTGATAAATAATATTTATAAAAATGGTCCCGACCCCGAACCACTTGTTTCGGCTGATGTCAATCATGATGACGCGATTGATATTCTGGATATCGTATTATTAATAAATAATATTTATAAGAATGGCATCGATCCCGAATGTCAATAGTTGAATAATTATTTGATTATATATAAAAGGCAGGTGTTAATTATACATCTGCCTTTTTTATATCTGATTTTCACCCAAATAACTATATTCCAATAAACCGTTTGAAATTTCGCCTCGATTTTCCTATATTATAAAACTATGGTTGATAAATATCTGTGGGCCCCGTGGAGGGGTGCATATATTCTGGGTAAAAAAGAAAAAGGATGCGTTTTTTGTAATCGCATCAAAAGGAAAAGCGATAAAAAGGACCTAATTGTTTATCGCGGTGATAAGGCGATTGTGATATTAAATAAGTATCCTTATAATTCGGCGCATTCGATGATCGTGCCCATAAAACATACCAGTTCACTAAATCAATTAACCGAAGCAGAGGCTTTCGAGTTTTTTGAGTTAACTCGAAAAACCGTAAAAGTCATAAAAAAAATATTAAATCCCGATTCGATGAATATTGGGATGAATATCGGACAAGGTTCCGGTGCCGGTATCCCGCGTCATTTGCATATGCATATTGTTCCCAGATGGAATGGAGATACCAGCTTTATGCCCGTAATTAGTAATACCAAAGTTGTTTCGTTTGCTTTGGAAGAT
>JAAERC010000015.1 GCA_024230695.1 Candidatus Zixiibacteriota bacterium | reverse complement strand
TACGATGCTGAAGGCGACTAAGTAGTTTACGCTCCAACCATGTTGACCAGGCCACACCGATCAGAACAAGCGTAACTATCGCGGTTACTTTGACAGCGGTAACTATTAAAAAGGTAACCGTGCTCATGTGCCCTCAACTACAGTTAGTTTCACTCTATCTACATTCCTTTTGCGCATTTGAAGAATATTTACCGGATAGGCCGAAAAATTACGGCAGGCTCTGACAACATCATTTTCAATTATCTCAGAAATTTTAACCGGTAGATTGATTTTGCCAACCTCAGATTCCACACGAATAATCGCGCCTTCTTTGGCATCAAGCTTGTCTGCCAAACCTGGAGAAATCTCAAGAAATGCATCAGAACAGAAACTTGATAATGAATTTGATTTTTCGGTCAAACATCCATAATGGTGCAACTCATCAGAAATCAATAAAGGAATCTCAAATTCAGGATTTATCTTTTCCTCAGTAAAATCTATATCGCAGATATCAAAACTGCTTTGATTATTATCAGCTTTTAATAATGATTCCATTTCGGTTGAAAGTTCATCTTCCGTTTCAAACAGAGGATTTTTAAATTCCTCAGCTATTTTATTAATTATTTGATAAGCCTGTAATGAATAACCGACAGGATTAATAGCCGCATCAAATTTTTGCTCAACCCCTTCCAGATTCAGGAAAGTACTGCTATACTCAGCCCAAGATGACAATGGAAGAACCACATCAGCCAACTGCGTTGTTTCCGTTTCACAAATATCGGCGACCACGAGGAAATCTAGTTTCTCTAATCCTTCTTTAACAACTACTCCATCAGGATATTCAAGCAGTAAATTACTGCCGATTATAAACATCGAGTCAAGCTCTTCTTTTATTGAGGAACGAATCATCTGATCTAAAGCCAATCCATCGTTATCGGGGTATTTATCCCATAACTGCTTTAATTTGAGGACCGATCTTTCAGACAGATGAGGAACAACTCCTAATTTTTCAGCGCCTTTGCTATTTGAGGACTTTGACAAAATCCCCAGTTGTCCATTATCAAATATTCCGGTAAGTAAGGCTAAATTAATTACGGCCCCAGCCAGTTTCTCCCGGAAGATAGAACCTGTAAAAAGTTCACCGGTTAGAAGTGAAATATTTTTTGCCTGGCTAATAGCTCTGGCTAAAGAGTTAATTCTTTCAGAATCAATTCCGGTTATGCGGGCAACTTCTTCAATAGTATTAGGTGATAGTTTATTCTTTAATTCATTGGCGTTGGCATATTGGCCCAGATTCTGATCTATAATACTTACACAAATACCATTTAACAAGGCGTGCAAGGTGCCAATATTATAAACTATTTCATCGTTTGCCAATGATCCGGTTTGAGTAGTAATAGGATTTAGTGTATATAATTTAGAATTTTTCTGCGTAACAGCTTTTCTTAGTCTTAGATTAACAATCGGATGTTCTTTAGTAATATCCGAATCAAGCACAAGAATCAAATCAGATTTTTCAATATCGGCGATATTGAATTTCAAAGATGTTAACTGAGAATATAAATCATCTGATTTTTCAGGAAGCATCTTATATCCGGATCTGAAATCAATATTATTTGAATTGAGAACAGTTCTAAAAAATTTAGAAAAGGCGTGTAATGATAATGAATCAAGATTCGGCGAGATCAGACCACCAATACAAACACCACCACGTTCATCTTTGATTTTCTTGAATTTTCGACTAATCAGTCCAAGAGCCTCTTCCCAAGTCGCTGGAACTTGACTATCGCCCTTTTTAATAAGCGGTGTCGTTAGACGATCATCAGTCATCGGAACTTGATAACCATAACGGCCAACATCACAGATCCAACCTTCATCAATATTATCATTACGCCTTGATGTTGCCCGATAAATATTCTGTTTATTTTTCCACAATGTCAGATTGCATCCATCGGCACAATATGAACAGATCGAATCGACAGTTTGTGTTTTCCAGACGCGTATCTTATAGCGCCAATCTCTGTTGGTTAATGCTCCAACCGGACAGTTCTCAACCAGATTACCAGAGTACAATGAATCAACCTGTTCACCTGGAGGTGTATTGATCTCGGTGATATTACCTCTCTGGTAAGCTCCCAGATCATGTTCACCAAATATATCATTATTGGCTCTGACACATTTATAACAAAGGATACAGCGATTCTGATTTCTGATTATTTCCGGACCGATTTTCAAATCGTCAAAGGTCGAATTTTTATCACGTATATGTCTGAATTTCTTGAAATCAAATTCGGAATCATCAACGCCATGTTCAAAAGTTATATTTTGGAGTTCACACTCGCCACCC
>JAAERC010000014.1 GCA_024230695.1 Candidatus Zixiibacteriota bacterium | reverse complement strand
AGAGAAGAATTGGTTACCACTGGTGTTGGTTATGGGGTTGCTTTTCCTCATGCTAAAACAAAAGCAACCAAAGGAATTGTAATTGCCTTTGGGCGCTCCGACAATGGTATTGACTTTGATGCAATGGATCATAAACCGGTTCATCTGTTTTTCCTGATTGCGGCCCCTGAAGACGCTATTGGGGCTCATCTCAATGTAATGGCCAGATTATCATATGTCATGAAATCAGAAGAAAATCGACAAAAAATGATGGAAGTGACATCACCTGGCGAATTACTACAAATGATTGACGTGGTCGACTAATACGAAATTAGGCAGGGAGGCCGTAACATAATGACATGGTTTTCGACGGTTTTTAATAGAAATCGCCGTTTTCTTAATTTTGGCTCTGCGATAATAATATTACTCTTGATAACTATTTCAGGAGGTGTAATTAGACCTCTTTTGGGGAATATTGCTTTGTCGATATTCCATTACCCCTTTTCAGAATTGAAAAATGGTATTGAGGGCTTAAATAAAGTTGCTGAAGATAATCGTAATCTAAAAAACAGCCTTACTGAGGCATCCTTACAATTAAACTCTCTCGCCGAGGCTCGTCGTGAGAATTTTAGATTACGTGAGTTCCTTGGATTTGAACCGCCGGAAAATTTCCAGGTGGTTCCTGTTAGAATAGTTTCTCTGGGGCATAATCAATACCCGATCTCAGCTGTCATTAATAAGGGTACGAATGATTCAATCAAAGTAAACCAACCGGTGATAAATAGGTTTGGATTAGTTGGTAAGATCAAGGAAGTTATGACGGAGTTTTCGATGGTTCAACTTTTAACCGATCCGGCCAATGCGGTCTCGGCCAGAATTGCTGAAAGTCGGCAATTTGGTATTGTCAGATATATACATGAAGAAGGAATGATTTTTGACAATCTCCCGGCTGATGCCAGTATTAATAAAGGTGATTTGATTATATCATCAGGGCTCGGCGGTATCTATCCCTCCGGATTGACAATAGGTGTTGTTGATTCGGTTTTAGCAGTGAGGGGTGAAATAAAAAAATCTATTTGGCTAAAGCCAGGTGCCGATTTTCTTGAAATTGAAGAATTGTATGTTTTGGAGAGTGTGTCACAATGAGAGTTCTACCATATTTGTTGTACTTATTCCTGATAACATTTCACACTACAATTCTCTCTGATTTAACCTCAATTCTGGGTGTTCATCTTAATTTATTAATACTAATTATTGTAATGATTGGACTGTTTAAATCTGAGACCGAGGCGGTCTGGTTTGGTTTGTCCGCAGGCATTATTGTTGGAGCCGCCAGACTTGATCTTATGCCATGGGAAGTATTGATTATTACAGTCATCGCTATTGCGGTTAAGCAAGTCAGTGCAAGGATTAATTTAGAATCTTTGGCTTCAAAAGTTGTTGTTTTGGCAAGCAGTGTTTTTCTTCATGAAGTTATTATATCCTTGATTATCTCTCCGAGTGAATTTCTATTTATCTTGGTACGGTTCATTTTACCCGGAACAGCATACACAGTTCTTGTTGGTTTAATATTGTTCCTGATTAAAGATGGACGAATATCCAAGCAAAAAATCAAGGCGCTCTTTTAAGGATGAGGGACTTAGGCACTAAGCAAGGATTGAGAATTGGTGTTTCCACAGCCTTTCTTGTTCTGGCATTTATTGCTATTATTGGCGGACTGTTTTATCATCAGGTTATTCTGCATAGTAAATATACTATTGAATCTGAAAATAATAGAATTCGTATTCAGCCGATTATTCCTAAGCGAGGGGTTATCTTTGATAGAAATTTAGAAGTTATTGCCGATAACCGACTTTCATTTACGGTCTCGATTGTTCCTTTTGAAACAAAGAAGGACGTTACTATTTCTCAGCTTATGGAATTACTCAACATGGATAGTACCGCTATCACCAAAAGAGCAAAGGCTAATTTTATCAGTAATCATATTCCATCACCGATCAAGCGCGGACTGGATATTGATGTCATATCAATTTTAGAGGAACAGGGAGAAAAGTACCCCGGGATAACGTATAGTATTGAATCGGTTCGGCGCTACCAACCAGATATTGCCGCCGAAACATTTATCGGTTATGTTGGCGAGGTCTCACCAGAAGAGATTAAGGCCTTTCCTGATAAAGAGTATCGACCCGGCAGTTTGATTGGCAAAAAGGGAATTGAAAAAACATATGATCATCTTATGCGTGGGATTGAGGGTACTGAGTACATCGAAATATCAGCCAAAGGAAAAATCATTGGTTCCTACGAGGGTAAGGATAAAATTCCTGCTGTCCCCGGCGATGATATCAGCCTTACTATTGATATTGATCTTCAAAACTTTATAGTTGAAAGTTTTAATAGTTTCGATACGCAGTACTGTTGTGGATCGGTGGTTGCCATGGATCCTCGTAATGGAGAAATCCTGGGACTGGCTTCGTTCCCGCAGTTGGATCCCAATACTTTTTCGGGACCAATACCATCAGATGTCTGGCAGAGTATAATCTCAGATTCAATGCACCCTCTGTTGAATCGTCCGCTGGCGGGCATATATACGCCCGGATCAACGACTAAACCGATTACAGCAGGCGCGGCCTTAGAGTTAAATAAAATTACGGATAAACTTCTCTTTCGACCATGCCTTGGAGGAATGAAATTTGGGAATAGGGTTTTTCATTGTTGGAACCTTGGCGGGCATGGACGGCTTGATTTAAATCACTCGATTGAGCAATCATGTAATGTTTATTTTTATCAAGTTGGATTACTTGTCGGGATTGATCCCTGGTCTGAGTTTGCCGTTAGATCGGGTTTTGGAAAAAAAACCGGAATCGATGTTCCAGGTGAAGTACCGGGAATTGTTCCTAATTCAGCTTATCTTGATAATCTGTATGGTGTAAAGAAATGGACCCATTTTTTGATGTTAAACCTGTCAATTGGACAGGGGGAATTCACTATAACTCCTTTGCAATTGGCTCAGTTTTATTGCGGTTTGGCCAATCACGGCAGAGTATATAGACCGCATTTTTTAAGAGAGCGATTACGATATGATGGCAGTACTGTAAAGATAGCTCCCGCTCTTTCATTTAATCTTCCTTTTTCAGAAAAAACTCTCGGAATTCTTAATGAATCATTGAAACTTGTGGTTCAGGGTGAACATGGCACGGCCAGAGGGAGAAGAAAAGCCGATTATAATATTTCGGGTAAAACCGGAACGGCTGAAAATCCGCATGGTGAAAACCACTCATGGTTTGTTGCTTTTGCACCCTCTGAAAAACCAAGAATTGTTGTTGCCGCACTTGTTGAAAACGGGGGACACGGCTCAGATGTTGCCGCGCCATTGGTGGGCAAAGTAATTGATTACTATTTACGAAACAACGTCCCTGAGATTTTTGAGAAAAAAGAGGAAGATATGAAAGAAACGAATAAAACCGAAGTCGAAGGTTAGATTTATATGCTTGAGTATCGACAATTAGATTGGAAATTAATTGGAACGGCCCTTGCGCTGTCTATAATTGGGATATTTCTGATCTACTCCGCTCAATACGATGCGCAAACCGGCGATTCTATGAACTATTATTATCGTCAAATTATCTGGTTGGCAATCGCTCTGGTAGTGTTGTTGGTACTTATTCATATTCCTTTGCGGATGATAGACTTTTTTTCGTATCTCGGTTACATTGCCGCTTTTATTCTGCTTGTCTTAGTTCTAATTATCGGGCAATCTAAAGGAGGTGCCGCCCGTTGGTTTTCTCTGGGGGCGGTGAACTTTACTCCATCTGATATAGCAAAATTGGCTTTGATGGCGGCCCTGTCACGATTTCTGGCATATTCAAAATTGCCACCTGAGTCAATCAAGCGATTATTTATCTCCGGTTTATTAACAGTGATTCCGGTGATGCTGATTTTGAAACAGCCCGATTTGGGGACCTCAATGGTATTTGTCGCCTTGCTTTTCAGCCTTTGGTTTTGGTCGGGTTTATCGCCATTTTATTTGCTATTGATTGTGTCACCGATGTTTTCACTTTTGGCCGCTTTTCATTGGATTACCTGGATCATTTATTTGGTTATTTTGATAACTGTTATTATAGTTGTCAGGCCCCGAATGCTTCTTGGCTTCTATACAATTATAGCTAATCTTTCATTTGGAATAATAACACCTTATATATGGAATAGTCTGGCGGATTATCAAAAATTACGCATTCTGACTTTCCTTGATCCCGGACGCGATCCCAGACAAGCCGGGTATCAGATCATTCAATCAAAAATAGCCATTGGCTCGGGAGGAATCTTCGGGAAAGGCTTTCTTGGTGGCTCTCAAAGCCAATTGGAATTCCTGCCGGAACGGCATACCGATTTTATCTTCTCTGTTTTGGGTGAGGAGTTTGGTTTTATTGGGACATTTTTGGTTGTTCTTCTATTCGCATATATTATTTATCGCGGGATAGCGATTGCCGCCCGATGTCGATCCAAATTTGCGTCCAATTTAGCATGGGGAGCGGTTACAATATTGTTTTTCCAATTTTTTGTTAATGT
>JAAERC010000013.1 GCA_024230695.1 Candidatus Zixiibacteriota bacterium | reverse complement strand
GCAGACGGTATGATATTCTGTTTATGCAATCGCTGGCCTGTAAACGAATCGGGCGCTTTGATGAAGCGGTAAATATCTGGGTCGATATAGCAGGAAATCCAAATTCTCAGAAATTTATGGCTCTTATTGAATTGGCCAAATATTATGAGCATCGCAAAAAAGATTGTTTTACCGCGATGAAGTATACTCAGGAAGCCCAAACGGTATGTCCCGCAAGGCGATACGACAAGGACGACCTTGTCAAGAGAAAAACTCGCCTTGAAAAGAAATTATCTAAATAACCAGTTCTAAATTTACTAACAAAGTAGTCGATATTATGGTGTATGAGCGCGAATATGGATAAAAGCCAGGAAATCTTCTATAAGATACTTTCTGAGCATAAGGAATTATCGTCTTTGCCTCAGGTGTTGGCTGAGGTTCTGAAAATTGCATCGGATGATAATTCATCGGCTGACGATTTGACCCGAGTTATTTTGAAAGATCCAGCATTGACGGCAAAATTACTTAGGGTGGTAAATTCTCCATTTTGCGGTCAAGCTCGGGAGGTTACTTCGATAAAACAGGCGGTTATGGCTCTTGGTATTAGAACTGTAACGGCTCTTGCCTTATCAACATCAGTTTATGATCTGACTGACAAGATATCATCATTGATTGACCGGAAAAAATTCTGGCGTCATTCACTTGAGGTCGCAATCGCGTCACGGATGATTGCTGAGAAAATCGGTTACAAATCTCCTGAAGAAGCATTTGTTGTTGGCTTGTTACATGACATAGGTGTTCTGATTCTTGAGTCATCGTTTCCAGAAGAGTTTAAACGTATTTGGAGATTGGTTGAATCTGGCGAAAAGCAGGAATTGGTCGAGCAGAAAACATGGGGAACTGATCATGCCAGGGCCGGACAGTTTCTGATGGATCAATGGGGGATTCCCAAAAAGCTGGGTGAAGCTATTGGTGCACATCATGAGATGGTTGAACATGGTGAATCGTCATCCAGTAAAAAGTTGAATCTGATTTTAAATCTTGGTAATCAAATATCGCGTTTTAGATTCTATAGTATGCCACCACCTGAATCCAAATATCTTGAAAATAGAGATGTTATAGCGGCCAGTCTTGAAATATCTCAAGAACAATTGGCAAAGATCAGCGAAAATCTTGTTAGCGAAGTTATAAAAGAATCGGGTTATCTCGAAATTGAGATTGGCAGCCTTGAAGAACTATTTTTGCAGGCCAATCGACTTTTATTTAAGCAATTTATTGCAACCGAAAATCTACTTCGTGAAAACCGGACGATGAAACAGCAGATCAATCGAGATCAGGTTAAAAAAGCGGCCTTAGAATCTTTGAATGCTTTATCGGGGACATTTTCACATTATATAAATAATGTCATTACCGCTATTATGGGACGCGCCGAATTAATTGAAGCCGGAATTACCAGGGGTGAGATAATTGATAAAAAGGGTTCAGCCGGTTTATCTTCACAGATCATTATCGAAGCGGTTGATACAATTACAATGATCCTTGGGGAACTCAATAAGGTTTCGATGTATGATGATTCTACTCAACTTGACAATAACTATTTGTCTGACTTTGAGGAGAAGATAAGATCTCAGTTAAAAAATCTCGAAAAGGCAAGCTCTCCTGCTATTTGATAAATTCCAAAAATATTTTACTGATATAGTTCATTTCCTTACATTATTATAAATATTTTAAATTATCAAAATACTTCTATTTTCTATTTGACAAAAATTGATATAACTCGTATATTAAATAATCATATTTCATCGTGGAAATCATAGGAATATCGTATTGGGCTAGATGGGAATCAAAACAGTGGCTATACTTGCCACTAAGGAGGTGTTTTGTTAAAAAAACATTTTTGCGGAGTAACAGTGATAATAGTATGTCTGCTATTATTTTCCCCATCGGTTTTATTAGCACAGAATGAAAACGATTTCGATCCTGCCGAAGGTGTTGATTTTGAGATTACGGTTGTCGGTGACGGGGATGTTTTTGATCTTCAGATTTTGGATGTTGATGGGGATCATATAACCGACATCATTTATTCGGGTATGTTGGATACTGATCTTCATATCATGTTTGGTCAAAACGGGGGTGGATTCGAACCTGCGATTGCCTACTCGGTGGGCGGTCGATCAATTTCAACAGCGTATTTAAATACGGATAACTATATTGATATCATATGTTCAGGTATGAGTTATGTATATATATTTATCAATAATGGAGATCGGACATTTACCATAAATTCCATACCTCATGAAAATACGACTGTGGGCGGTATTGCAACGGGATTCATAAATGACGATTCTTATTTGGATATTATAGCGGCATATCAATATATTTATTATGGCGACGGGACCGGTAATTTCCCGGAAATTGAAACATTACCCTCAGTTTTTCAGACAGTTTATATTAGCGATTTTAACAATGATAATATTGATGATTTTATTCTTCTTAAGAATAATGGCGAATCGAGTATTTATCTAAATGATAATAATGGGAATTTTACCAAATCTGCAGATTTTGAACTGGGGGCGCTTGCGCTGGGAGTGTCAATCAAAAAGCCATTTGCAGATTTTAATCATGATGGTAATGCAGATTTTGCATTTGTTACCACTCCAATTATAGGATCGGGGCCGTTTACAAGCACTATCACGGTTGGTTATGGCGACGGAGCTGGAGGGATTAGTGGCTTTGCATATATGCAATTTCTTGGTACCTCATATAGTCTGGCAATTGCCGATGTCGATCGTGATAACAATTTGGATTTAATTGCCTCCAATATTTCATATAACAAAATGGAACTCTTTCTTGGTAATAATGAAGGCGGATTCAGCGGTTCGTATGAATATAGTTTCAACATGGAATCATATGCCAAGGCATTGGCGACGGGTGATTTGGATTTTGATGGTAATCCTGATTTTGTTGCAGGAGGTTATTGGAATGATGGAGATGCAACTGAAGGCTTAATACTTTTTTTGAATCAATGTGAAGACGCGCCGGTTCTCTACGATCCGATGATTACTACCGGATACTCCAATGTAGGTATCGATATTGTTAACCCACTTGGTTTTAAGTTATCGCAAAATTATAAAACTGTGGCAGGGGCAGATTACTGGCGGCAGGATATTGATCTTGACAACAGCATTGATGAGAGGGCAATAGATTATAATCTTCAGAATGGTGAATATGAATTTACTATTAATCCAAAACCAGATGCCGAGGCCGGTTCCCAATTTACAACAACAATAGATATCGGATCTGATGAGATGGTGATTTTCAAGGATTATGATGTTCCGGTGGATTCTAAAGGAAGAGCGGAGCCATTAGTTTTTTATTATACGGTAGAAGATGTTTCATCTATGCAACCGGCTAATGGTTCAGCGGTAGATATAGACAAGCCATTATTTGATTGGAGCGGTTTGGTGGATCATATTCCGGAAGTGACAAGTTATCAATTTGAGATAGATAGTTATTTTGATTTCCGCGCACCGTTAGTTTTAGAATCAAATCTTGATTCTCCTCAATATACGCCTACTGTGTCTCTAACCGAAAATAACGTGTATTACTGGCGGTTTAAAACTTTTGATGGGGCAGAATGGTCGGAATATTCGAGGACAATGGCAGTTAATATTGTTGATCATTTATGCGGTAATACTAATGGCCAAGCCGGAATTGATATTCTAGATATAGTATTTATAATAGACTATAAATATAAGGGTGGACCAGCGCCAGAACCGTTTGAGTATGGGGATGTTGATGGAGTGCCAGGCATAAATATTATGGATATTGTATATCTTATCAATTCTATTTATAAGGGCGGCCCTG
>JAAERC010000012.1 GCA_024230695.1 Candidatus Zixiibacteriota bacterium | reverse complement strand
CAGGCCAAACGGAATTGAGTTTGATCCGGTTAATGACCGGTTGATTGTTGTCGCAAATATGGGTTCTAACAGTCGGATTTATGGCATAAATCTAAATGACTTTAATCATTATACAATCGGATTCATTGGATCGGCAAGTGGTGACGGTGTTGCCCGTGATAATCAAGGATATTGGTATTTTTCGGATTGGATTTTTGATTATGTATTTAGATACAGCCCTGATTTTAGTTCCGGTCCGGTAGTAATTGCCACCGGTTTTAATAATCCAGCAGATATTAATTTTAATTTGCGGGATAATATTCTCGTCGTTCCCAATTTTGGGGGTAATGAGTTGAGTTTAGTTACTTTTGCCGATGATGATGAAGACGGTGTAATAGATATAAATGATAATTGTTTGGGTACAGCCAACCCTGATCAACTTGATGATGATGGCGATGGTTTTGGTGATCTTTGCGATATCTGTGCCGGCGGAGATGATGCCCTTGACGATGATGGCGATACTGTTCCTGATGACTGTGATGTTTGTCCCGGCTTCGACGATGCAATAGACTCTGATGAAGATACTGTCGCCGATGGATGTGATAATTGTCCTGACCATCCTAATCCGGGGCAGGAAGATAGTAACGGTAACGACGTGGGAGATTTATGCGATTATACCTGTGGAGATATTGATGGTACTCCCGGGATAAATATTCTAGATATAGTCTTTTTGGTAAATAATGTTTACAAGGCCGGTCCCGATCCTGATCCGTTGGAGTCAGCCGATGTCAATCATGATTACTTGGTCAATATTCTTGATATTGTCTTATTGGTTAATAAAGTCTATAAGGGTGGCGCAGAGCCTGAATGTGTTGTTTGGATATAGAGATATTCTCTTAAGAATAGGGGATAGGCAATTATGCCTATCCCTTTAATTTTTGTAACTTGGGGGTCAGCAACTTTGATCTGTAAATAAAAAATAATTATCAATCAGTGTAAGAGTTAGCCTGTTAAAAAAACCTATATAATATACAGTTGTAATAACTATTTGCCAACAATAGGAAGAAGTGAAAATTGCAACAAAAAGATTGTTGATTCGTCCAATTTATAGGAGAGAAAATTACATGTCTATGGTGGGAGGCCAATTATGAAAAGAATGTCTATTTGTATTTTTATTTTTCTATTTAATTTGTTTGCTGTTGCCGCTTCATCAGCGGTTATAACGTCAATCTCTGATAATAATTTGAAATCACCTTCACTTGAGGTAAATCATATTGATTCAGATCAAGAAAGGATTGTAATCTCAAACCTGATTTCAACTTTTTTGGGAGGACAAAGTAACGAAGGAAATGTTTTGAGCGGGTCGATGGTAACCGATGATGATGGCTATGTTTATATTGCCGGCAGAACATCATCTTTAGATTTCCCAACTACAGATGGTTGTCTCCAGAAAGATAAAAAACCAAATTATGATATCTTTGTTTCTAAATTGAGTCCCGATTTATCAACATTGGTAGCCTCGACTTTTATTGGCGGCTCCAATTCTGAAGGTGATCGCGGTTCTCCCGATATTATATTAGATAGTAATGGCGATATATATTTGACATGTATGACAAATTCTTCTGATTTCCCAACAATCACTGGTGCGTATGATGAAGATTTTAAAGGAAATGGTGATATTATTGTCTGTAAAATAAGTAATGATTTGTCTACACTTATAGCATCAACTTTGATCGGTACTTTAGGAATAGAACAGGTTAATTCAATCGCGCTAGACCAAATGGGAAATGTTTTTATTGCCGGATATACAAGACATCCTGGATTTCCAACAACAGATGGGGCTTATCAGAGAACCTATAATGGAACCGGTGCAATGGTTTGGGGCGGGGAAGTGTTCATTTCTAAATTTAATAGTGATTTGACTGATCTTGTTGCCTCAACGTATTTGGGGGGGAGTGACTGGGATGAAGGCGGTTATCTTGCAATTGGTGATGGCGGTGAAGTGTATTTGGTCGGTAGTACACGTTCAGGGATCGCCGGCTCAGCGGTACCATTTCCTACGACGACTGGGGCTTATTCCGAAGTTCATGGAGGAGGTAGCTATGGGGGCGATGCTTTTATTTCAGTTTTAAGTAATGATCTAACAACACTAATTTCATCAACATACCTTGGGGGAAACAGTAATGATTGGGGTTATGGAATCGCCTTGGATGATTTAGGAAATGTGTTTGTCACCGGACATACTCCATCAGAAAATTTCCCTTACACTACCGGAGCGTATGATGAAGATTATAATAGTATATATGGAAGTGAAGTGGGAAATGATATGTATGTCTCAAAATTTAGTCCCGATTTATCGACCTTGATAGCTTCCACGTTTTTGGGAACAGAGAGACATGATATTTCATTGGAAATAAAGATTGGTCCGGATGAAAACATTTATATCGGGGGACATACTAATACCACTTTATTTACAAATCTGGCTACCCCAGGATGCTACGACAATGATTTCAATGGTGGAGAATTTGAATTTGGAGGTGATGTTATAATTGCCAGCTTCAATTCCGATTTATCTGATTTGTTGTCGGCAACATATCTGGGTGGAAACGGACAGGAAGATGTTAGTTCGATAGCATTTGACGCCGATGGCAACGTTATTATAGGTGGATATACAAATTCTGCAGATTTCCCTGTTTCAATGGGCGTATGTCAGGATGAGTATAAAGGTGGAAGCATAGACACTTGGGGTGGCGATATTTTTGTTTCGATAATTCCGAGAGGATATTATACAGATATCGATGATGATGGAGTAGCCGATCTGGGTGATAATTGTCCGGATGATGCCAATTCGGGGCAGGAAGATCTTGATGAAGATGACCGTGGCGATCTATGTGATGGATGTCCAGAGGATTATAATCCTGGGGGGGAGGATATTGATATCGATGGAATAGAAGATGCCTGTGATAATTGTCCCGACCATCCTAATCCGGGACAAGAGGATAGTAATGGTAATGATGTCGGTGATTTATGCGATTATGTTTGCGGGGATATAGATGGTACTCCGGGGATTAATATTCTTGATATAGTTTTTCTAATAAATAATGTTTACAAGGCAGGTCCTGATCCAGATCCGTTGGAGTCTGCCGATGTCAATCATGATTATTTAGTCAATATTCTCGATATTGTCTTGTTGATCAACAATGTTTATAAAAGTGGTCCAGAGCCTGAATGTGTCGTTTGGATATAAGATATTTTCTTAAGAATAGGGGATAGGCAATTTTATGCCTATCCCTTTAATCTATATAATTTCATAAGACTGTATATGATATGTACTTAATTTATAATGTGTACGGTCAGAGCAATTATTTAAAAATATAATTAAACATAATTCTCCCTATGCTCGTCAATTAGATAACGCTAACAACAATGCAGAGGGAAAAGAAATGCAAAAGTACATCTTCGGTTTTGTAGTATTTATCTATGTCTTTTTTTCATTGGATCTCAGAGCCCAAAATCTTCTTGATGGTCCGGAGCATGCAAGTTATGACATAGCGAATGATCGCTATCTTATTTCAAGCGAACACACTGGCTCTATTGTGGCGATAGACAATGCCGGTGTCCAAAGCAATTTCATCACCGGGCTGGGTTCAGTTCTGGGCAATCATATTTCGGGAGATACTCTTTATGTAATTAATAATCTCCAATATGTGAGTGCGTTTGACCTAAACTCCGGTAGTATTTTATGGGAACAAGCTATGTTTGGTTCACTGCAACTTGATGGTATAACTGCTGATAATTCCGGTAATCTATATATTGTTGATGCGGCACCGGTTGGCAAAATATATAAGCTAACTATCAGCGATCTGAGTCAAGAAGTTTTGGTTCCAAGTGGTCTTCCGACCTATCCACAGGACATTCATTATGATGAAACCAATAATCGATTATTATTGGCATCGTATGATACTAATGCCCCAATTCTGGGAATTGATCCTGATGATGGCATGTTAACATCGCTTATCATTACGACGCATGGCAATATGGACGGGGTAGCAATTGATAATGATAATTATATTTATGTCAGTTGTAACAGCGAGGGAGCAATTTATAGATATGAGCCAACTTTTATAGATCCTCCGGTCAAAGTTTCAACAGGACACAGCGGTCCGGCCGGAATCGGTTACAATCCGGTAGATAATATTTTGGCCATACCGAATTATTTTGGTGATACAGTTGACTTTATTCTGCTTGATGATACTGATGAAGATAATATTCTTGATTATTGGGATAACTGCCCTGAGATCCCAAACACAGATCAAGCCGATGCTGATAGTGACAACCGTGGCGATCTATGTGATGGATGTCCAGAGAATTATAATCCTGGGGGGGAGGATATTGATATCGATGGGATAGAAGATGCCTGTGATAATTGTCCCGACCATCCTAATCCGGGGCAGGAGGACATTAATGATAATGGTGTTGGAGATCTTTGCGATTATATCTGTGGTGATATTGATGGTACACCTGGGATCAATATTCTTGATATAGTCTTTTTGGTAAATAATGTTTACAAGGCGGGGCCCGATCCTGATCCAATGGAATCGGGCGATGTTAATCATGATTACTTAGTTAATATTCTTGATATTGTTTTATTGGTTAATAATGTCTATAAAGGTGGCATCGATCCAGAATGCGTGGTCTGGATATAATAACTTAGTCTTAAATTAGGTAATAAAAAGGGATAGGCAATTATGCCTATCCCTTTTTAATTCTATAAACTTATGGAACAGCAACAGTAACCGGCATACCCATAAACGGCCAGATTATCCAAACAAAAATAGCCAGAACAATCATCAGAAGAATACTTGCCGGTATCCCGGCAACAAAGAATTGTCCGGTAGTAAACTGCCTGCTTTCATAGGCGATTGCATTTGGAGCCGCCCCAACTAACAGAAGGAATGGCATTCCCGCCGTAACCAATGACGAGTAAAGAATTACCTCGGGTGCCACTCCCATATAAGGCGCCATTACCAATGCGACCGGTAAGGAAATGGCAATAGCGGCGACATTCATTATCAGATTGGTCATAACCAAAACAAAGAAAGCGATTCCGAGGATAAAAATCAACCAGTTGGCATCCTGTAAAATAACCAGCCATTGAATAGCCATCCAGCTTGCGGCACCGGTTTGCCACAGGCAGAATCCGATACTCATCGCACCGCCAAACAAAAGAACAATATTCCATGGAATCTCTTCAAGGTCTTTTATAGTAAGAATTTTAAATACAAAAAACAGGATTGTCGAGACAAGGATTATGGCACTCTTATTTATGTCCCCCAATGCCGGGATAAACTGTCTGAGCATCATTGTGGTAATTGTCCCAAAAACAATTAACAATGTCATTTTTTCAGTTCTAGTAACTTTGCCAAGTTTAGAGTTTAATTCCCTCACTCTTTCCATCAAACCTGGAATTGTTTTTTTCTCCGGCTTAAATAAAATCATAATCAGGCCCCAAAGAATTGGGACCATTACGGCGCCAATTAAGAACATATAATATGACAATTCAAAAAATGAAACATCGCGTCCCGTTATATCTCGGTAAAATCCGAGAGCGACCGCGCCTCGGGCGGCACCAAATAAAGTTAT
>JAAERC010000011.1 GCA_024230695.1 Candidatus Zixiibacteriota bacterium | reverse complement strand
TGAATAAAGTAATTGAGAAACTGAATGAAAATGATTTGCTGATAATTACGGCCGATCATGGATGTGATCCAACATTGAAATATTCTACCGACCATACTCGTGAATATGTTCCATTATTGATTATTAATAAGCAAATGAAGTGCGGTCAGAATCTTGGGACTCGTGAAACATTTTCTGATATAGCCTCTACCCTGTCGGAAGTTTTTAAGATAGATGCAGATTTTCCGGGAAAAAGTTTTTTGAACGAATTGAAAATATTGTAGAGAATAAATTATGGTAAAAAATCTAAACAAATATTTTGATCATGCCATGCTATATCCCGAAACCGACCAGAAGGCAATACTCAATCTTTGCCATGAAGCAATTAAATATGAGTTATTTGCTATTGCGATAAACCCTTACTGGGTGACCGATGCCAAAAAAGAACTAAATGGTTCTGGAGTGAAAATCATTTCAGTATCGGGATTTCCGCTTTCGGCCAATCGAACCGATATAAAAATCGCTGAGGCGGTCAAAGGCGTTGAGGATGGCGCTGATGAAATCGATATGGTCGCCAATATTGGTCTTTTGGCGATGGGCGAGCATAAAAAGGTTGAAAACGAGATATTCGTTGTCCGCAAGGCACTGCCAGACAACATCTTACTTAAGGTTATCATTGAGGCGCCAAGAATTTCACCAGAAGCCCAAATCGAGGCGACAAAAGCGGTGATAAATGGCGGAGCACAATTTGTTAAAACTGCCACTGGATTTTTTGGCGGCGCAACTGTTGAGATGGTTAAGCGATTACACAATACGGCCGAAAATCAGATAAAGGTGAAAGCATCGGGCGGAATCAAAACTTTGGCCGATACAATGGCTTTAATTGAGGCGGGTGCCGACCGAATTGGCTCATCGTCATCGGTGAAGATAATGAAGGAAACAAACGCGACTTGATAATATTAATTTTGTTTGGATATAGATTGGGGAGAATAAAATGACCAGATCAGAAAGATGGCGAAAACTGTTTGATGAACTTGGTTTGATTCAGGATCATGATTTGGTGATTCCGGAAGATATTCACGAGCTGATCTTCATGATGCGAGACGGCAGTAAACAAACAATCAGAAATTTAGATGATAAGTCGGATGCTCCTGATTGGAAACGCGAAATTAAAGGCGAGTTTTTTATCTCATGGCGCAGACATAAGGGTGATGAGAGCTGGGTCGATGATAAACATACGGCATCATTTGGCGGAAATCCCTGGGTAGCTGAAAAATATATTTTGATTGATGATATCGCCGGTATAGAAATCAGCCGGGAGCTTTAATAGATTATAATAAATTGGAATATTTTTGCTAATAGGATTTAAGGCTTGATTAGAAAAGATCAAAAAAAACGGCCGCACCTCGGAATTGTTTTTAAATGTTGCCGAATTTATTCCAGAATATATCTTAATAAAAAAGGTGACGCGTTTATTGGATGGTGCCCAAAATGTGCTTCCAAAATGGAAGTTGTTATTTCACCATACGGGTCACAAAATAAATTCTTTTTTGCTGAATAGGAAAAGGCATTAGAAATTCATTCTGCCAAAATAGGAAGTGGCATTACTAAGAGCTAAAATAGTTTTGGTTCCTCTCGGTGAGGTCGATTTTTTACTGGTTAATCGATTAGCTACCAGTATTGGACCGATTTTTGACCGCTCGGTTGATATTCTCAAAGGGATGAAAGTACCTCAGGAATCGTATAATGTTATTCGCGGTCAAAATTATGCCAGCGTTATCTTAAATAAACTCGAACGGGTCAAGGCTAATCAACGAGAGTTTATTGTTGGTCTGCTTGAGGAAGATATCTATCTGCCCGATGAAGCATATATTATTGGTCATTCTGACACGGTCTCACGAACAGCAGTGGTGTCTTTGAATCGGATTCGCCATGAATTTTACGGGCTTCCCGAAGATGATAAAAAAATATTCACACGGTTGTTCAAGCAATCAATATTTCACCTGTCTCCTCTTTTTGAGTTATCGAGTTGTCGGAATCCCAAATGTATTAATTACTTCAGTCAGAAGATGTTTGATATTGACTCAAAAGGTGAGAAGTTCTGTGATTTGTGTCAACGTAAGCTGTCAGGGAAATTATAAGCATTATGAATTTATATCAATTACTTGATTCATTTAAAATCGACAAATCAATTTCGGCTAACATCGAACATTGGGAGCATTTCCCGGCCAAAGATGGGACCTATGAAGATTACCCAGACACAATCGATCAACGGCTGACTAATTTTCTAAAACAGAATGGCGCAAGACAACTTTATTCTCATCAGAGGGAAGCGGTCGACTCAATTCAGGCCGGAAACGACACTGTTATTGTGACACCGACAGCATCGGGAAAAACTCTTTGTTATAATATTCCAGTGCTTGATGCAGTTATTAAAGACAGATCAAACCGCGCTCTTTATCTATTTCCGACCAAAGCATTGGCGCAGGATCAGCTGGCCGAGTTGACCGGTTTAATAGATACGCTTGATGTTGACATAAAAACTTTCACATTTGATGGTGACACACCGCAGACCGCACGGAGGTTGATTCGTTCGGCGGGACATATTGTGGTAACTAATCCGGATATGCTTCATGCCGGGATACTCCCGCACCATACTAAATGGATCAAACTTTTTGAAAATCTCAAATATATTGTTATCGATGAGATCCATCATTATCGCGGGATATTCGGTTCGCATCTTGCCAATGTAATCAGACGATTGAAACGGATTTGCGAATTTTATGGTTCCAACCCGACTTTTATCTGTTGTTCGGCAACAATTGCTAATCCTGCTGAATTGGC
>JAAERC010000010.1 GCA_024230695.1 Candidatus Zixiibacteriota bacterium | reverse complement strand
CTGATTCTACTGTTAAGATATTTTCAGAGCTAAAATATTATGTCAGTTAAACATGGTCCGTATCAAAAGGCTATTGAATTTATTTTTGATAGGGAACATTTTGGAATCAAACTGGGGATAAAAAATATTGGTAATTTTTTGACCGATGTTGGCGATCCTCATCGAACCTTCAAATCGGTTCATATCGCAGGTACTAATGGTAAGGGATCAACGGCGTCCTATATAGATTCGATTATGCGTCAGGCTGGCTATCGGGTGGGGATATTTACATCGCCGCATCTAGTTGATTTTCGCGAACGAATTTGTGTTGATAATAAGCAAATAAGTAAGAAATATATAGCCGGATTTATTGAGAAACATAGAAAAGTCATCGAAAAAAATAAGATTACATTTTTTGAAGTTTGTACTGCTCTGGCATTTTGTTATTTTTCTTATAAAAGAGTCGATCTGGCAGTAGTTGAAACCGGTTTAGGCGGACGTTTGGACGCCACTAATACTCTTTTGCCGGAATTGTCAATAATTACCGATATCTCTTTTGACCACACCAATGTTCTTGGTAATACGCTAACAAAAATTGCTTATGAAAAAGCCGGGATAATAAAAAAAGACAGACCAGTCCTGGTCGGAACGATGAAACCGGAACCGCGCAAAGAAATTATTAGAGTTAGTAAACAAAGAAATGCCAAAATAGTTTATCAAAAGCCTGGCACAATTTCAAAAACCGATAATAAGTTCAATTTTGATTATAAAAGCGAAAATCTTGATTTGAGCAAATTGATTTCATCACTGCCGGGGCGGCATCAAATATTAAACTCGGCTTTGGCCATAACGGCTGTAGATATTCTAAATCAAGATGGATATAAGGTCAACAAGACGCAGATTCGTCGCGGACTAAAATCAACTAAGTGGCCGGGACGGTTTGAAATTACAAAAACCCGACGCGGGCCAACCATCATTCTTGACGTTGGACATAATCCTGCCGGTATCAAGGCGATGATGGAATGTTTTAAAAAGCAATTTCCTGGACAAAAGGCCGACGTGATTTTTGGTTCGGTGAGAAATAAAAATATTGAAAAGACAATCAAGTATATTATTCAAATTGCAAAAACGGTCGAGATCGCACAGCTAAAAACAAATCGTGGTGTCGAGCCAAAAGATATTGTTTCGATTTTTAAAAAGAATAAATTTGTTGCTACAACTTCCGAATCTGTTTACAGCTCGGCCAGAAAAATAATAGGTTTGGCAAAATCTGACGATATAATAATTATCTGCGGATCACATTTTATTGTGGGTGAATTTTTGGAGAGCCAGAAAGAAATTTATGGCAAAAAAAGAAGATAATTCTAAACGTCCAGATAATAAAAAGACCAAACGGTCCGGAAGGGGGAATGGTGTATTGTCTTCCGGCTCAGAGCAGATCATAAAACAATTCCAAAAACATACGCAATTCATTAATGCAATAGTTGAGACGACCGGGGCTTTGGTCGTTGTCTTGGATACCAAGGGAAAGATCGTTCTTTTTAACAAGTCATGCGAGCAAATGACAGATTATTCATTTGCTGAAGTAAAAGACAAATATATCTGGGATTTTCTTCTGATCAAAGAGGAAATTGAACCGGTTAAAGAAGTTTTTAATGAATTACAGGGCGGAAAGTTTCCTAATCAACATGAAAATTTCTGGGTCGGGAAAGATGGGGCGCTGCATTACATCACATGGTCGAATACGGTTATGGCTGATGATTCGGGAGTGGTTACTTATGTGATTGGGACCGGCATAGAAATCACCGAACACAAAAATGCTGAAGAGGCCTTAACTGTATCAGAGTTTCGTTATCGAGAATTATTTACGGCAGTTATGGAGGGAGTAGGAATTGTTGATGAAAATGAGATAATCCAATACTGCAACCCTGCTTTTGAAAAAATATTTGAGACCGAAAGTGGCGATAATTTGATTGGGAAATCACTTTATGATTTTATTCCCTCTGACCAAAAAGAACATTTATCTGCACTAACAGAGAAGCGCCGTCAAAATGAATCTTCGCGGTACGAAATAAAAATTAAAACCTCCCAGAATAGAATCAAGCTCATACAAGTTTCCGCATCTCCAAGATTTGATTCTTCGGGGAAATATATCGGTGCTTTTGGGACAGTGATTGATCTTACTGAGCAACGTCAGGCAGAAAAGGCCTTAAAAAACAGTATTCAATCATATCAGACGTTGGCAGAGAATTTGCCCGGTTTGGTTTACCGAGTGTTGAGTCAGGAATCCGATCGCATTATCTTTATTAATGATTTGCTCGAATCTATGACCGGTTATTGCGAAAACGAATTTCCGGGAAAGGATCTTGCCTCGTTTGAATCAATG
>JAAERC010000009.1 GCA_024230695.1 Candidatus Zixiibacteriota bacterium | reverse complement strand
CCTTTTTGTTGGGGTTCACATTTGTGGCAATAGGTGAACCGTTCTGGCGGGCGATCTCCAAGTACAAATATTATTCGTTGCTTGTAGCCATTATCCTGTTTTTGGTAAGACTTTTAATGTTCGAAACGCATGTACCACACCAGATTACAGCATTGGAATCGATTTTATGGATATATGGAGTTATTGGATTGGGATACAGTTATCTAAATAAACCCAGCAAAGCACTTAACTATTTTGGCCCTACAGCCTACCCGTTTTATATTGTTCATATGATTTTTCTAAATCTAGGAGGATATATCATATTCAGATTAAATCTCAATGCCTGGTTGAGTCTGTTATTAATCACTTTGTTTACTTTCGCCGGTTGTTTTGTTTCATATGAGATATTAAAGAGAATATTATTCCTACGACCACTTTTTGGTATGAAGATCAAATAAAAGTAAATATGAAGTATTCTATGACAGAACAAACTTTTTTCAAACGATATCTTGCATTGTTGAAAATCCGAAAGCGAATGCCGAGTTACGAAGCGTTAAAAGAGTTGATTTCCGCTCAAATGATGCGAATACCTTTTGAAAATGTCTCCAAACTATATTACAGAAATCGCCAGGGACTACATAGTTTGCATAGTTTACAGCAGCATCTGGATGGTATTGAATATTTTAACTATGGAGGTACCTGTTATAGTAATAACTATTTTTTACATCTGTTGCTGGAATATTTAGGATATGACGTTATGCTGTGTGGAGCAGATATGTCTGAACCTGATGTTCATCTTGTTAATATAGTTTCTTTGGATGGACGGGAGTTTCTAGTCGATGTAGGATATGCGGCAACATTTATGGAGCCTCTTCCGCTTGATTTAGATCAGGATTATATCATATCCGGGGGGTATAATCGATATGTACTTAAGCCCAAAAACAAAAATGGGAACTCGTATTTGGAACTTTATCAAGAGAACCAGTTAACGCATGGATATATGGTGAAACCAATCTGCCGAAAAATAGAGTATTTTAAACAGGTAATAGAAGAATCATATCAAAACTCATCTTTGTTCATGCATTCGCTTTTGATGGTGCGTACTTACCCTGGTCGATCGATCAGGATTCATAATTTGAGTGTTATTGAATCAGAGGGGGCGGAATATAAAGTTTATCAAATAAAGAATAAACATGAGCTTTCGAAAGTAATTGAAGAGAAATTTTCAATATCCCAGGATATAGTTTCCGAGGTAATTGAAAATTTGGAATTTCATGAGGACTGAGAATATCGATGATGCCTGCAAAAAGGTACTCAAAGTATAATAAAACCTGCTTCCGATAACTAAATCGAAAGCAGGTGTATGAAAAATATATAAATTCTATTTATCAGCCAGAAGACGTTTTCTGGTAAATTCTATCAAACCGCCAGCATTAATTATTGACTGTTGTGCCGGAGCAAGCGGGACGATCTTAAACTCTTTCCCTGATGTCTTGTTTTTAAGAACATCACCATTCACTTCAAGATCATCACCCAAATTAGCTTCAATATCAGGGCAAATCACAACATTCAAACCAAGATTGATTGAATTCTGCAAGAAAATCCGAGCAATATGTTTAGCGACAATCACAACTTCCCAACCCTTCAAACATGATGCCGCCTGTTCGCGTGATGAACCACATCCAAAATTCTTATCGGCCACAATAAAACTTCCTGCCGGAATTTCTTTATTAGTCAATTTGCCGTTAAATTCTTTATCATCAGCAAAAGCAAACTGAGGTGTCTCGGTCGGAAGTACCGTCGCCATAAAACGACCCGGATAAATAATATCTGTTGAGACATCATCGCCGATCTTATAAACAACTTTTCCCATCTTAGTTTCCTCCTTTGGTCGGATCAGTGATTTTCCCGGTTATGGCGCTGGCCGCGGCAACGGCCGGAGAACATAGATACACAAACCCTTTGGGGTTGCCCATGCGACCTTTAAAATTCCGATTAGTCGTCGCCAATCCAACTTCTTCATCAGCCAATGCGCCCTGATGAACCCCGAGACATGGACCGCATCCAGGATTACAAACAACCGCTCCGGCATCGATTAAATCACCAAGATAACCCAGCTTCAAAGCCTCACGATAAATTCTCCATGTAGCCGGGAATATCAGCATACGAGTAAGCTTATCAACCTTTTTGCCTTTAAGTATTTTGGCGGCCGCTTCGATATCGTCCAGGCGACCATTGGTGCAGGAACCAACAACTATCTGATCAACGTTTGTTCCGGCAACCTTGTCGATGTTTTCAATATTATCAACAGTATGAGGACAGGCTATCTGCGGTACCAATTTAGAAACATCTATCTCTACAGTTTTTTCATAAACAGCATCATCATCAGGTGCAAAGATGTCTAACTCGTCGGTCACTCCAGCCTCTTCTTTGAGGTATCTTATCGTTTCATCATCAGGAGGGACAATACCAGCTGTCGCGCCGGCTTCGACCGACATATTGCTGATAGTGAGACGACCGGAAGTTGACATTGAACGAATAACTTCACCATGAAACTCAAGCACCTTAAAATTAGCGCCCTCAGATGAGATCTTACCAATCAGATGCAAAATTAAATCTTTTGGTCCGACATTTTTTGGGAATTTGCCATTTACTTCAACTTTGATTGTTCCGGGGACTTCGACATTTAGCACTTTGCCCAGTGCCCAAACCGCCGCCATTTCTGTTGCGCCGATT
>JAAERC010000008.1 GCA_024230695.1 Candidatus Zixiibacteriota bacterium | reverse complement strand
TTTGGTCATCTCAAACATATTGACTTTTTTCTTTCCACCGAATAACGGTTTCAGTTTGTCGTCGGCAATGATCTCTCTCCGGTTGGCCGGATTCTGGAGATCATTCTTTTTGATATATGCCCAGAGCTTTTTGGTGACCTGTGTCCGTGGAATCGGTTTTTTCCCGACTACAGCAGACAAGGCTTCATCCGGCTGAACCGGTCGCATAAAAGCAGCATTTGGCTTACGAGCCGTTTTTTTCTTTGGTGCAACTTTTTTCTTCGGAGCGGCTTTCTTAGCAGCTACTTTTTTCTTCGGAGCGGCCTTCTTAGCGGCTACTTTTTTCTTCGGGGCGGCTTTTTTTGCGGCTACCTTTTTCTTTGGGGCAGCTTTTTTCTTTGCTGGTTTTTTCTTAACGGGCATCATGCCTCCTTTGTACGTTAGTACCTCTTCTATCCTAAACTACTTGGTTTTAAAAATATACTGTTCCTATATTTACTATCACGGTATTCTTTGTCCTGTATCTATCAATAACACATATTCAATCTTTATTAATCATCCAACACTCAATAAAATCTTTATCGCTTTAACTCGTGACTTCTGAATAACCCAACACCAATTCCCAAATCTTTGGTGCTAACACTCTCCCAATACGGCTTCAGCGTCTATAAGTAAAGAAAAGTTTAGTATTGTTGGCAACAAATATTTTTAATTTATAACAAATATTTTTGATATTTTTTGGGTGTAATATGACTCAATCTTGCCCTGAAACTTGAAGGTAATTCTACATCATTTTAGAATAAATAGTGGTTTAATTTACCCATTTGAAATTCAGATATTATCTGATTCACAAAATAAATTGGCATATCTTTTTGCCGTTGATAAACTGGAAAAGTTTTCAAGAGCTTTTTTATAACCAGCTTCGGCAAGATTGCTTTTTTTAACGGGATCATTGAGATATTGTTTTACGGCCTCGGCTAACTTGTTGGGATCATTCTCCTCAACAAGTAATCCAGTCTGGTTTTCGTCAATAATATCGGTTATCCCCCCTGAATCGGCTCCTATTACGGGTCGACAGCAGAGCATCGCCTCGGTCAGAATCAAACCAAAGCCTTCATCGACCGAATTTAAGACGACAATACTGGCTTCATTATAAATATCACGCAGTTTATCCTGTGAAACCGGAGACATAATATTAACAATATCAGTGAGTTTATTTTCCTTGATCAACGATAATAGCTTCTGTTTTTCGGGGCCATCACCATAAATATCGGCTCTTAGCTTCGGGAACTGGTCTTTTAATAGCGCTATCGCCTTAATAAAAATATCAACTCGTTTTTGAATTGTAAGCCGTGAAATCGAAATAATTAAATTTGGGTCTTCGGATATATTATTATCTGGGTAAAACAGTGTTTCGTCATTGGGGAGTGGAATAACATCAATTTTGTCGGCAATATAAATATCCCGTTCAAGAATTAGCCGTTTAAGATAATTGGAAACTACCGACCAGCGTTTGAATTTATTAATAACAGGTTTAAAAAACAGATATATCAAATAATAACTTGTTAGCAATCGAACATCGGTACCATGCGAATGAAGAAACATATTTATCTTAGCGCCAAACTTATCTTTCAGAAAATAACCAACTATCCCATTGGGAATAACCCAGTGGACCGAAACAGTTGAGATGTTCTCTTTTTCGATTACTTCTGTCGCTTTTCTATAAGATGCTTTCAGGAATTTTATAAATTTGAATATTTTAAACGGATTAGTCAAAAACTGACGATGCATATTTCCGCGATAGGCGAATGTCTCATCTCTGTCATCGGCATAACGGAAACGATATATCTTTATCCCGTCAATTTCCTCGTACTCGGGCGTTCCGGCGTCATGCGGAGCAACAACAGAAATCTCAAATCCGAGTTCGGTCAATTTGGTCGCCAGAAGATGTAAAAACACTCCGGCATAATCACCTCTCCGCCGAATATAGTTATGCGTCAAAAAAAGTATTTTTTTTTGTTTGTCACTTATTGGCATCAGACTCCCGTATGTCAATTACAATTGTAATAATATATACACTTAAAAATGCTATTGGAAAGAAAATAATCATCTCCTTGTTTTAAAAGCACCTTTGCTATTATAATAAGGGAGATATAAACTGATATTAAAATATAATAAAGGATAATACAGATGCAAAACTTCATATTCAATAATCCGATCAAAATGATCTTTGGCCCTGGTGAGATAAACAAAATCGGCATCGAGGCGAAAGTATACGGAAACAAGGCGATGATCGTGACCGGTAAAGGTTCATCAACGAAATATAAAATTCTTGATCGTGTGCTTAAATATTTAAAAAAAGAAAAAGTAGAAGCTGTTGTTTTTGATAAAGTCGAACCAAATCCGCGAACAACCACAATCGATACAGCGGCTCATATAGCCAGAGAAAACAACTGCGATCTGATTATTGGTCTTGGGGGCGGTTCACCGATGGATGCCGCCAAAGCAATTGCCGCCGGAACAGCCGAAAATGTTCCTATCTGGGATATGATCCCACACGGCCAAAAAGCCAAACCATTAACCAAAGCTTTACCGATAATTGAGATTCCGACTTTGGCGGCCACAGGTTCCGAGGCCAACTGCGGCGGTGTTTTCACCAACTGGGAAACCCATGAAAAAGCGGTTTTGTTTCTTCCTGTTTTATATCCAAAAGTTTCTATCATCGACCCGGAACTGACTTTGACCGTTCCTGAGAATTATACTGTTGATGGCGGAGTTGATATTATTTGCCATGTTATGGAAGGATTTTTCACCGGTGTTGAAAACACACCTATTCAGGATTTATTCGCCCTTTCGATTGTCCGCACAGTGATGGATAATCTGTTGATTGTTATTGATAACCCCTCCGATATTAATGCCCGCTCACAGTTATCATGGTCCTCTACCATTGCGCTTTCGGGCCTTATTAACCTTGGACGTGGCGGTTCATTTCCTTTACACGCGATGGAACATGCGCTATCCGGTTATTATGATATCTCGCATGGCCGGGGCCTGGCGATACTTCTCCCCCGCTTGATGGAATATAGTTATTCTTCACGGCCCAATAAATATGCCATGATGACCAAGGAGCTTTTTGGCACGGATGAAAAATCAATAGATGAAGCTGAAATGGCTAAGGCATCGGTTGACGGAATGATACAGTTTTTGAAAGTAATAAATTGTTATTTGAAATTATCTGATGTTGGCATAATTGATGATTCCAAATTCGAGGCAATGGCCAATGATACGCTAAGGTTATATTCTGCCGATGGTAAAAGTATTTATAATCCAAAAGTGCTTTACAAAAATGATATTATCAAAATATATCAGATGTGTATGAAATAAAGAATACTATTACTTTTTATCGAAGCGGCAAAATACCATTGGGATCAAATTTCTCTTTTATCTTTATTGAATAAAGAGCCGAATTATTATCTCCCGGATTATTGTATGTCGATACAAATTTGTCATGATCTATAGAATGCATCTTCATATCCTGATATTCGGGAAGTTCCGAGGTCGGCATCACCCTGAAAGTAGCAGATATAAGCATCCCCAATATTCCCCATGACGGCGAAAATATCCTCACAATATCCAATCCTGAAACCGATTTAAAACAGACCGAACCGGGATTGATCACATTGCCCTGCGGGTCAACGATCTCTGCCCCGATAAAATATTTGCTTATTGGTAAATTTACACCGGAATAATCTGCAGACAAACCAATTGCAAGAGCACCACCAATCGAACCAACATAGGGAAGATTTGCATGCGGAAGGAAAAATTTATCCTTTTCCAGTGCGGAATTTAGTTCGTTTAACGGGTATCCGGCCCCGACTTCTATATAATAATCTCCGGCAACAGTCTTGATCAAACGATTAAAACGGTCCGATTTAACAACTAAAATATTCTCAAACTGTTTCTTATCCGGTTCAATAATATTCCCAAATCCGTTAATATATAACTTCTGTCCGGCTTTGTTAGCCTTTTCAAACAGTTTACCGGCCTCCGCAGCTGTTTCCGGGTGAAAAGTCGGGACAGACTTCTGGTAAGTCAATCTGTCTTCGGGAAAGTCATTTCTTACAATATCCAAAAAATTATCTAAATCGCTCATATTTTAAGTTTATCTAAAATATCAAGTTATGTCAACAATTAGAGTAACAATAAATATCTGCAAAAATGTGATTAAATAGGAACATTCATAGGAAAAATTTCGTTTATTGAGGCAATGGCAATTTTTTAATTAAACTAAAGAGGAAGAGAAAATGTATTCCAAAACCCGCAGTTTTAACTCAACGCTAATTATCGCCATTTTGGGACTGGCTCTACTGACCAGTCAGGTGATATTGGCAAAACCAAACACCCTTAATCGTGATGAGATCCCGGATAAATACAAATGGGACCTAAACGATATCTACCCTGATTGGGAAACATGGGAAACCGGACTGGTCCAGCTTGAAAAACTTATGGACGATTATGCCGCCTTAAAAGGCACTATTTCACAAGGCCCACAACAACTTCTCCATGCCAATAAACTTAGTGATGAATTAAATATATTATCTTATAAAGTATATCGTTACCCGGCCTTATCGAGCGTTACCGACACTCGCAATAATGAGATGTCAGCGAAAGTTCAAAAAGTATCGATACTCTTTTCCAAATTTGGCGTTGCGACCTCATGGTTCACGCCAGAGCTTTTATCTATTCCCTGGGAAACAATGGAAAAATGGCTCAATGAAACTGAAGAATTGGCTCCTTACCGATATGGCATTGAAGATACATATCGCCAGCAAAAGCATGTTCTCGATGCTGAAAAAGAAGAACTTCTTTCATATTTTAGCCAATTTCGTGGAACACCAAGTTCTATTTATTCGCAGCTATCCACATCTGATATCAAGTTTCCGGAAGTTACTCTTTCAAACGGCGAAACTGTAACAATGACATCGGGGCAATATTATAATACTCTTTCAACCAATCGTAATCAGGAAGATCGAGCACTTGCCTTTAGCGAATACTATGGCACCTATCATGCAAATGCCAACACCTATGCCGCTATCTACAATGGTGTTCTACAACGCGATTGGGCCTCTGCTCAAGCTCGTAAATATGGTTCGACTCTTGAAGCCGCATTGGAAGGCGATAATGTACCATTAGAAGTTTATGAAAATCTGGTAAAAATGGTCAAAGAGGGTGCTAACCCGGCCATTAGATATTATGCGCTTCGTAAAAAACTATTGGAACTTGAAGAATATCACGGATATGACGGTAGTATCCCGATTGTTAATATAACCAAAACCTATGACTATGATGAAATAACCGGTTGGATCATTGAATCGGTCAAACCACTTGGCAAAGAATATCAGAAAAAGATAAAACAGATTTTTGAAAATCGCTGGATCGATGTTTATGAAAATGAGGGTAAACGAAGTGGTGCTTTTTCGGCCAGCGTTTACGGAGTTCATCCATATATGTTGATGAACTTCAACGAGACTCTTGACAATGTCTTTACAATGGCCCACGAGGCGGGACATGCGATGCATTCGATGCTGTCAAATGAAAACCAGCCATTTGCCACCTCGAGTTATACTATTTTTGTGGCTGAGGTTGCCTCGACCCTCAACGAAGCACTATTTTTGGATTATATGCTGAAAAAGACGAAAGAACCGATTGAACGAGCCGCATTGCTTCAACAGGCGATTGAAAATATTATGGGTACTTTCTATGGACAGACGATGTTTGCCGAATTCGAATTGGAAGCTCATAAGATGGTTGAGCAGGGACAGCCGATAACGGCCAAAAATCTAAGTGATCTTTATGAAGGCATCTGGAAAGATTATCATGGCGAAGTGGTTACATTTGATAGTCTTTATCGTTCAACATGGACAAGGATCAGTCATTTTATGCGGTCTCCTTATTATGTTTATAAATATGCCACTTGTTTTGCATCGTCGGCCCAAATTTTTGGTGATCTTAAATCAAAAGATAAGAAAGTACGCAAAGAGACACTTGACAAGTATTTGACTCTCCTGAAATCCGGCGGCAATGATTACCCGATGGAGCAGTTGAAAAAAGCTGGAGTTGATTTAACCAAACCGGAAACATTCCAGGCGGTTATAGATCAACTAGATAAACTGGTCACGCAATTGGAAGAAGAAGTCTCAAAATTATAGTAGTATCTTTTAATACTACGAAAGGTCAGGCAAAATGAAACCGGCATATCGATTTATCGCCACTATAACAGTTTTACTATTTCTAGTAATTATATCAACTTCACAATTTGTACAGGCCAAACCAAATACACTAATACGGGATGAAATTCCAGACGAATATAAATGGGATTTCAGCGATATTTATCCCGATTGGGAAACATGGTCGGCTGACATGGTGAAGTTGGAAAGACTGATGGATGATTACGCCGCAATGCAAGGAACAATCGGCGAGGATCCAGAAAATCTTCTGAAAGCATTTCTG
>JAAERC010000007.1 GCA_024230695.1 Candidatus Zixiibacteriota bacterium | reverse complement strand
GCTTCCCTTTAATAATCCTTTTTTTTGCCAGAATCTGTTCATTTTTCTCTCCTTCAATTTGTAAGTGTTACTTTTTGTTCTATTTTTTATACTCAAAAAATAACTAACAGGTTGCGTTTCACATAGTTAACTTATGTTACCAATTGTTAAGAAATGTTAATTGGGGTGTATCTTTGGAAAGATTTGCGTATAATAGTATTAGAGCTATGACAAATTCAAAAAAAATAGTGGCCATAATTGTTACATTGATTGCATTATCAATGGCAGGTTTGACAATTCTTCAAGTGACCCTGTTAGGCAGTACAAAAACACTTAAAGAACAGACTTTCCATAACAATGTGTCGAATGCTTTATCATCAGTAGCAAAAACGATTGATACTTACGAGGCAACAATTGCCGCCTTTGAAGTCGCCGGTGATTCACTTATTGATCGAAACGTCAACGTATATGCTCAAGTCCTTCTGCGCGGTAAAAATGATACCATTCCGCAAAATATGATGGTAATTTCAAATGATACAACTTTCTGCTCAATCGACTCCGGGATGAAATATAAAAAGCTTGGAGTCAAATCAATAATTTTACCCGATTCAGCCTGTTTTATTGACACAACTGTTACCAGCAACATTGAAATGGAACAACCCCATATAATTCATCTTGAACATGATCTGCCAGACAGTGGACAACTGATGTTTGAAATAAATACTGATAACGATAGTATCCGGGTCAGTTTTCTTGAAAAGGTCTTGGACAAACTTTGGTATGGCGAATCAGGTACTATTCAGGAAAGAATTAATCCTGAATTACTCGATTCGGTTATTGAATCAAGTTTGAAACTATCCGGGATAGACCTGGATTACGTTTATTCTATAAAAACCGAGGGAGTTGATTCGCTCTGGCCAAAACCAGCCCAATTCGCAGATGAATTATTAGGCTCTGAGTTTAAAACCCGTCTGTTTCCGCTTGATTTTACGGCTCCTCAAACTGAGCTTCTTTTATATTTCCCCGCAGGTGATTTTTATGTCTGGCGGCAGATAGGACCGATGTTGTTCCTTACCACGCTGTTTTTAATTATTCTTATTTTCTGTTTTATTTACATCGTTAGAATATTGATCAAACAGCGAAAAACTTCCTCACTAATGGTTGATTTTATCAACAACATGACCCATGAGTTTAAAACCCCGATATCAACAGTTGCTCTGGCCAGCGAGGCTATTGTCCGTCCTGATATCATAACCGACAAAGAAAAAGTCACTAAATTTTCAAAAATGATTCTTGACGAAAACAGCCGTATGCGCCACCAGGCAGAAAAGATACTTCAGATGGCAACCCTTGAAGAAGGTGATTTCGAACTAAAACTAACCGATGTAAACATCCATAATATCATAAATGGTGCCTTAAAGAGTATCGCTCTTCAAATTGAAAATAAAGGCGGAAATGTTAAATGTACTCTTGACGCTGATAATTATATTTTAAAAGTCGACACCGATCATATTTCAAATATAATTTTTAATCTGTTGGATAATGCTATTAAATATTCGCCCGATAATCCAAGCATAACCGTGCGAACAAAAAATGTTGAAAATTATATTTCTATCACCATCGATGATAAGGGCCGAGGAATGAGTCCCGAAGATTTAAAAATGGTCTTTAAAAAATATTTCCGGGTATCAACTGGAAACATCCATGACGTCAAGGGATTTGGCATTGGACTTTGTTATGTTAAACTGATGGTAGAGGCGCATGGGGGAAAAATCTCACTTAAGAGCAAATATGAGCATGGTACCAGTGTCGAGATATTATTGCCCGCAGATTGTCAAGATGGAAAAATAAACGATGCCTAAAATATTGCTATTGGAAGATGACCCGAATCTGGGATTGATTGTGCAGGAACATCTACAACTGAACGGCTATGAAGTCACCTTGACCGTTAATGGCGAAGACGGATTGTCTGCTTTTAATAAAGATAAATATGACTTATGTCTTATCGATGTCATGATGCCGAAAATGGATGGTTTTTCTTTTGCTCAACAGGTCAGACAAAAGGATATAAAAAACGGAGACACTCCATTTATATTCCTGACCGCAAAATCTCTCAAAGAAGATAAAATAAAAGGATTCCAGTTGGGTTGCGATGATTACATCACCAAACCATTCAGTGTTGAAGAATTGCTTTTAAGAATTCAGGCTGTCCTTAAAAGAACCGGCGGTACAATTAATAAACAATCACAAATATTTTTTGAACTCGGTGATTTTATTTTTGATAGCAATAAACAAACATTAAAAAACAAAAATAATCAATACAATCTGACTTCAAAAGAAGCTGAACTATTGAAATTATTATGTTTAAATCAGAATAATATACTTGAACGAGGTGCCGCTCTAAAGCAAATATGGGGTTCTGAAAGCTATTTCGACGGTCGCAGTATGGATGTTTTCATTTCCAAACTTAGGAAATATCTGAAAGATGACGACCGTATTGAGATCATAAATATTCACGGCAAAGGCTTCAAACTAATAGTCAGTGAGTAATATTAAACTTTTTTCATATTTCCAAAAATTGTAATCAACAAACTCGTTTCCTTTTCGTTTTATTTATATTATATAAAGAGACAATAGTGTTATGAATGAAGAATTGAATATATTAATAATTTCAGCCGCTTCGATCGGCTTTTTCCATACCTTACTGGGTCCGGATCATTATCTGCCGTTTGTGGCGATTTCAAAAGCGAGAAACTGGTCACAACCCAAAACTCTGCTATTGACAGTCCTCTGTGGATTTGGCCATGTTTTAAGCTCAGTTGTTATCGGACTCATCGGAGTTGCTTTTGGAACCGCTCTTATAAAACTGGAATTTATTGAATCATTCAGAGGAGATTTAGCCGCCTGGGCTTTGATCGCGTTTGGTCTGGTTTATTTGATATGGGGATTACGTCGGGCTTATAAAAATAAACATCCTCATCATCATCACCATGACAAGAAAAATATTACTCCCTGGGTATTATTTATTGTTTTTGTGCTGGGACCATGCGAACCATTAATTCCTATATTGATGTATCCCGCCGCAAAAAGTAGTTTGACAGGGATGATACTAGTTGCATCTGTTTTTAGTATTGTCACTATCGCCACCATGACATCAATCGTATATATACTCATAGGTGGATTCAAGTTATTTAAACTGCCATCTCTGGAAAGATACTCACATGCCCTCGCTGGTTTTGTGATCCTACTTTGCGGAATAGCTATTCAGTTTGGATTGTAGGTTTAAAAAATGCCGAAGGTGGGACTCGAACCCACACACCCGTAAGGACACTGCGCCCTGAACACAGCGCGTCTACCAATTCCGCCACTTCGGCATTATCTCAAGAGCCTAATATAGTAGCTTATCAGATTTCGGCAACAGTTTTTTATACTTAATTCTAACGATTCTTTTTTCTAAATTGACTGACTGATTTCAAGAATGTATATTCTATATTTAAACACAGGAGATAAACCAATGACCTTGATTGATAAATTCAATAAATTTTCTGAATCTAAACGGGATATAATTATTATATTTGCTGTCGCTTTACTTTTGCGAGCCTTTTATCTCCTATTTATGTCAAACCAATATACATCATTGGTTATTCTTCATCTACTTGATGACTCTCAAACATATATCAGTATCGCTAAATATTTTCTTGGAGTAAATGTTGCCGGCGCCGATGACCTTCTTTTGGCCGG
>JAAERC010000006.1 GCA_024230695.1 Candidatus Zixiibacteriota bacterium | reverse complement strand
GAAGCCCATCAATAAGGAGCCGGGGTAAAAAATTATTAGAGAAATTACAATAGAAAGGATTCTATTATGAAACATCTAACAATGTTAATTATTATTACGGCTTTGATATTCTCAATCTCAATGGCTAACGACAATTCGGCGCGTCCGATCCGCCCGGTAAACACCTACTCAATCGTTGCCTATGATTCGACCACCGGACAGTTTGGAGCAGCGGTGCAGTCACACTGGTTCAAGGTCGCTGACGTTATCTGGCTGGAACCGGGGATTGGCGCGGTGGCGACCCAATCGTTGGTAGATTTCACCTATGGACCACTGGGTCTGGAGATGATGAAAAACGGCAAATCGGCCAAACAGGCGCTTGAGGGACTTCTGGTTTCCGATCCTGATAACAATGTCCGTCAGGTCGCGATGATCGATAAAAACGGCGTAATCTCAACTCATACTGGTGATAAATGTATTGCCGAGGCCGGACATCAGGTCGGCAAAAACTATTCGGTGCAGGCGAATCTGATGCGCAACAATACTGTCTGGTCAGCGATGGCCGAGGCTTTTGAAAATGCTGAGGGTGATCTGGCCGAACGGATGATGAAAGCCCTCGAAGCGGCCGAAGTAGAAGGCGGTGATATTCGCGGAAAACAATCGGCGGCGATGATTGTTGTCGCGGCCAAATCAACTGGGATGAAATGGCTCGATAACATTATTGATGTTCGTGTCGATGACTCCCCCGCGCCATTACCAGAACTAAGAAGATTAATAGACGTAAACCGCGCTTATAATCTCATGAACAAAGGTGATGAATTAATCTCGCAGAAAAAGTTCGAGGAAGCAAACAACGTATATAGCAAAGCGGCTGAACTCTCACCCGGAAATATGGAAATACTTTTCTGGCAGGCGGCCACATTGGTTGAAATCGGTGAAATTGAAAGAGCATTACCTATATTCAAAGAAGTATTCAAGGCTGAGGAATCATGGCGAACACTTATCCCCCGTCTAGTCAAAGCCGAGTTATTGCCAGATGACGAATCAATTATCAAACAGATAATGGAGTTAAAATAAAGAGCAAATTGTTTTCAATTATGGTATCAATATCATATAATTAGATTAGTAGGGCAGGATCCCTATGATCCTGCCTTTATACTAATACCCAATTTCCGGATTTACTTTAGTATCAATTTCCTCGCCGCTGACCAATTTATTAAGTAGTTTCGCCAACTTGTTTATCCGCATTGTCTCGATTTCCTTACAGTGCCCGGCCAGATGCGGGGTGACAACAACATTATCTAACTCATGAAATGGAAACTTCGATGGTTCAGTATTGGCACGTTGTACCTCATCTTTAGGATAGTTGTACCATACATCAAGTCCGGCTCTGATCCGTCCACTCTTTAGTTCATTATATAAGTCTGATTCATTTATAATATCTCCCCGGGCGATATTAATCAGTATCGCATCATCGGGGAGTTGCGATAATTCATTTTTACCAATTAATCCTTCTGTCTCCGGCGTCAATGGTGCACAGATAAACAGAACATCCGCTTTTGGCAATAATTCATTTATTTTGTCGGATGAAAATATTTCAGCAATATTATCGTTTGCACTATCCGCATTCCATTTTGTCGCAATAATATTCATTCCCATTCCAGCGCAATATTTTCCAATTAATTTTCCGATTGCGCCATAGCCTAATATCAGCGCCGTTTTGCCGGATAAAGTCAACGCATTACTATCTGAATATCTTGGCGACCAGTCAAATTTCCTAAAATCCCGGTCAATCGAAATTATATCCTTGGCGATAGTTAACATCATACTAAATGCGGTCTCGGCGGTCGGAATAGCGTTATGATGAATATTATAGATATTGATATTAGGATATTGAAGCATCAACTCACGAGTCTGTTTCGGTAGTCCGGCCCAGGGAATAACTAATGTATGTATCTTTTTACTCCGTTCCAATATTTCTTCTTTTGGCAAACCGGAGATAATTACATCGCTGTCATAAACCGCATCGTTCTCTTTGCCATAGGTAAGTACTATATTGGTATCCAACTCTGCTTTAAGCCGCTCAATCCAATCTTCATCAAAATTTATTAGTAAATGTATCTTCATACGGTTTTTCCTAATTATTGTGTCGTCAGGAACCCTTTCCTGACGGAAAATCAGAGTTGCAGGAAAGAGTTCCTGCAACCGCTTAAAATATATTATTCCATCTCGGGGTACATTCCCGGTTCAAGCATTGGTAAAGGTTGCATCGGATTTTTGGTCAATAGCCTCAAATAATTATAAACAGGATCTAACTCAATCGAAAAACCAAACGGATTAAGTTTTTTTCGCAAATTAAATAGTCCCCTTGATCTTGGTATCTCGATTATATCCACCAACTCATCAGGTTTAATTCCGGCCATATTTTTTGCCATATCAATCGCTGTCATCATCCCGCCGATTTTATCAACCAACCCGACTTCTTTGCCATCAAGCCCCGAATATATCCGCCCCTCAGCGATCTTTTTGATACTATCAATATCAAGACCCCGTCCAATTGAGACCTGAGTTACAAAATCATCATACAACTCATGCAGGACATTTTCCATT
>JAAERC010000005.1 GCA_024230695.1 Candidatus Zixiibacteriota bacterium | reverse complement strand
TTTACCGCCGGTTTTTCTTCTGGCGAAAAGTCGGGCCTTTAACACTTTGGTATTATTAATAACAAGGGCATCACCGGCTTTAAGGAATTTGACGATTTCACGAAATCTCATATTCTTTTCCTCACCGGTGGAACGATCCAGCAAAAACAGCTTGGCGCCGTCTCGTCGTCCGGGAGGAGCATCGGCTATTCTATCCGGGGGCAATTCAAAATTAAAAAGCTCTATATCCATTTACTTCCACTCACCTTTTGCTATCTCTATTACTTTCCCGCCAACCCGGATGTCAATTTTGCCATTAGCATCCGAGGCATTTAAATAAAGTAATGATGGTCGACCGATCTCATATCCCTGCTCTACGCGTATATCTATTTTGTCGGTATCAAAATACCGGTTCTTTACAAGATAACCGGCCAGCGCACCGTTGGAGCTTCCTGTGGCAGGATCCTCGGGAATACCAAAGTAATTGGCAAACATCCGCGCGTTCAGTTGGTTTTCTTTATGATATGTTTCCCGGGCAAAAACCAAAATTGCTTTAGAATCAAGATTATTTATTAACTCATAATATTTTCTTATATCAATCTGACATCTTCTAACAGCGTCCAAAGATTTTAATGGAACAATTATATCCGGCTTTCCAGTTGAGGTTTCTTCTATCGGAAAAGAATCATCAATATCTTCCGGTTTTATTCCTAGAACACAACTAAGTTCATCTTTGGCGAAGACTTTGCCAAAAATCGGTTCAATCTGCCTCATAGTTAATTTGTCAGGTTCATTGTTTATATACTCGAATGTAACTGGTATCTTACCGATTTTTAGATCCAGCGTCAGCGACGGAACCTGTTTACAAATTATTTTCTGCTGAATAATAAATGTTGTTCCCAAAGTAGGATGTCCGGCAAATGGCATTTCCTCGGCGGGAGTAAAAATTCGGACTGGAAAAGAATCGTTGATGACTGAATCGGACATAATAAATGTTGTTTCTGAAAAATTAATTTCTTTTGCAATGTGTTGCATCTCTTCATCAGAATAAAT
>JAAERC010000004.1 GCA_024230695.1 Candidatus Zixiibacteriota bacterium | reverse complement strand
GGCTTCTCATGTTTTTCAAAAACTACCCGGCCGGTTACCGAATGTTTTCCCTTACCATCTATTTCGGCAAACAAATTAATTTTTACATTTTCCGCATTATCATCATCATCATCATATTTAACAATATTGGGTTTGTTAATATCATCAACTGTTAGACCAAAATAATAATTGTCCTTATGATATGAAACACCAAGGCCAACCGATGCCCCCCTGAAACTGCCGCCATATTCTCCGCCAATCTCAACCAACCTTCCCGAAGAAATCAGCGTTGCGGTCATTGAATTTTTATGATACGATAAAACGGTTCTGACATTTTTTTCAGTATAATAATCTGGGGTACCCATTCTGGAAAAACCAAAAGCAACTGATATATTATTGAATCTATAGGCCGCTAAAATCGCCGCCTGATCAAGATCTGCAAGACCAAATTTTCGGCTCCCCACGGTTTCAATCACAAACTGTTTGGGTAACAAGTTATCGGATGGGCAGTTTAATGAACCATATGCTGATCGTTTTGATAATATAATTGTCCCGGCCATTCCGGCCTGCCGGCCGCCCTCAATATCATAGGCAAAAATGCTCATCGATAATAATAGCACGAATAATATTATAGTTACTATTCTCATGGTGCAATCACAATCGTTTGCTTATACTGACCCTGATCGACCACTTCGGCAAATAGAATATAAATCCCAACCGGCAATCGTCGACCATTATCTGAAGTTCCATCCCATACAATTGCGCCATCGAAAGCATAATCATCAATAAAAGTTTTCACTATCCGACCTTCAATATCATACAATTTCATGGTAAAACTTCCGGCCGGAAGACTAAATTCAATTGTCATTTCATTGCCTGAACTTGGTGAAAACGGATTCTGATCAACTGTTATCTCAACATTTGAAGCTGACGCAGGATAGTTTATCTCATTCTCGGCTCCGGGTGTACCTCCGGGATTAGTCGAACGTCCCCAGGAATCAGTATACCCATAAGTTTCGCCCCGTCCCCAGGTATAGTTACTACCAAAAGTAGAGTCGTAGCCAAGGCTGTCGGCGACCATATCAAAATCATCAATCAATCGGACCAGATCGTCGCTATTATGTAAGGGCGGCCAGCCGGTTGGTTCGATAACCGTGTAATCAATAAATTTATAATGACCTACGAATTCCAGTGAGTCGCGACACAAAATCAGATACGCGCGGCTTGCCATAATATATCCATTCGGCGCGATAGGATATTCGGTGATACCTTTGTT
>JAAERC010000003.1 GCA_024230695.1 Candidatus Zixiibacteriota bacterium | reverse complement strand
GGGTCAGTCGAATTCCTGATGATGTTAAACATTATATATCAATTTCTGATTTCAGTCAGAATATTTTGCGGGAGTATTTGCCTGATGATGCCACTGTTTATGATGTGGCTAATCCTGTCTTTGTCAACCAGCAGGAATCGCTTGATTTTAATAAAAGAAGTAATAATTTTATATCAATTGGCCGCTTAACCCCTGAGAAAGGTTTGTTTCTTTTGGCCGAAGCGCTACGGAAGGCCAATTGCAACGCGATATTTGTTGGAGATGGCGAGTGTCGCGGAGAGCTTGAGGAGAAATATCCTGAGATAAAAATTACCGGATGGGTTTCTCATGAAAAGGTTAATGAATATATCCGCGCGGCACGAGCATTGGTTTTGCCATCGCTATGGTATGAGACACAGGGGTTGGTTGTGGCCGAAGCGGCCGCCAACGGTGTCGCCGCTATTGTTCCGGATAGTTCAGCTGCTAGAGATATGGTGATAGACAGGAAAACCGGTCAATGGTTTGAGGGTGGTAGTTTAGATAATTTAACTAAAGCATTGATTAATTTGAATAAACCTAAAACCGCTGCGGTTATGGGGCAAAATGCCTATGATGAATTCTGGATCGATCCTCCAACAATTGAGAAACATATTAATCGCCTTAATGATGTATATCAGAGAATCTTATCAAGCAATGTTGATTCGACTATCAAACAGTCAAGTATTGAATCAAATCAAATGACCTATTAGGTCAGTATCTTTTAATTGTTTTATTAAATTCAGTTTTCTATCTTCTGAAAAGATATAATATTCGTATAAGCTATTTTTGGAGGTCGGTTATGGTTTGGAGTAGATTATTTTCATTTAAAGTTATTTTTTCAATTTTAGTCATTGTGCTAATTATAGGCGGGTGTTCGAAAGATGATCCGGCCGGTCCCAGTGGGACATGGAGATGGAGCGCAGTTGGTTCAGGAACGAATGACAACATTCACGCTCTGGCAGAGTATGATGGGAAATTGATTGTCGGAGGAAGTTTTACCAACGCCGGCGGAATCACGGCAACCGGTATTGCTTCATGGGATGGCACCAACTGGTTGGCATTGGGTGCGGGATTATCTGACGCCGCGCTGGCTTTTACAGTTTATGATGGCAAGCTGATTGTTGGCGGATATTTCACGTCCGCTGGAAGTGTAAGTGCTAATCATATTGCGGCTTGGGATGGAACAGAATGGACAACATTTGGTACTGGCATGAATAATCGGGTTTTTGCACTTACGGTATATAATAATAAACTGATTGCCGGTGGTATGTTTACATCAGCAGGCGGGGTTCCTGCCAATTTTGTTGCCGCCTGGGATGGGACTACCTGGTCGGCACTTGGAAGCGGCCTTAATGAGCGAGTTGATGCACTCATTGTTTATGACGGAAATCTTATTGCCGGCGGATTGTTTGATCAAGCGGGAGGAAGCGAAGCTAAACAGATCGCCGTTTGGAATAGGACTGAATGGAGTTCATTGGGAACAGGAATAACCGACGGTTCATATCCCTGGGTTTTTGATTTGAAATATTATAACGGCAAACTAATTGTTGCCGGGCAATTTACACATGCAGGAGGCAAAAACGCTTTAAATATTACCTCCTTTGACAGTTTGGCGATAGCATGGGATTCGCTGGGCACTGGCATAAATGGTACCATTAAGTCATTGGCTCTGTTCGACAATAAACTTGTAGCCGGAGGACTATTCACGACTGCTGGAGATGAAACTGTTAATAATATTGCATCATGGAATGGTTCATCATGGTCATCATTGGGAACCGGAATAGACAGAGGTGATTTTGGATCTGTAAAAGCTTTGGCTGTTTATAATAATAAATTGTATGTCGGTGGTGATTTTATTGGGGCCGATACGCTTGAGGTCAATAATATTGCTTGCTGGAGTCTGGAATAAGGAATGAAGCATAATATGTATCAGCACCTTAAGAAAATTCAAAAGTGCCCAAAACTTTGGGAAAAATATACAGCCGAAATATTGTGGAACGATAAACATATCTCTAAAAATATGCTTGCGTAT
>JAAERC010000002.1 GCA_024230695.1 Candidatus Zixiibacteriota bacterium | reverse complement strand
TACAAAGGTGGTCCGCCGCCATGCAGCGATTAGAAAAGTATAAATAATTTTTTTTGGTGATTATAAAAAAGTCTTTCGATTCTCACATTTAAACTTCCTGCTAAATAATAATCAACAGTAAATAAAAGGGTGCCACATAGACGAAAATTTTATTTGCGTCTATGGACAGACGAGGTAAGGACCATCCTTGTATATATAATTTATCAAGTAAACAATATCCAATATATTCGGTGGCGGAATTCCATTAATCTCAGCGGCTTCAATTGGATCAGGGGGAGGGCCATCCTTATATATATAATTAATTAGATATACTACATCTAAAATATCGGTATCTTCAGAATTATCAAGATCGCCGCTGCAAAATTCTGACGGATAGATTGTAATAAAATTTTCCTTTGTGCGAATTAAAGTACCATATGTTTGAATTTGTAGAGTAACGTCATAACTTCCGGGTTGTCTATAAGTATGTATTGGATTCCTTGTAATAGATGTATCACCATCGCCAAAATACCACCTCCAATAATCAGTTGGTATCGGATCCGATTCATCATAAAAATGCACCGTCAATGTATCATATCCAATTGTTGTGTCGGCAGAAAAATTAACTCCCCAATTGTAAGCCTCATATATATCTATTATACCCCACCCATAATTGTTATCCGGGCTTGAACTTTTATGAGCCGTTTCCTTTAAAGCTCTTCTGATTTGAGGAACCGTTAGAGTGGGATTGGCCGATAACAGAACAGCGGCGGCCCCAGCAACCAAAGGAGTCGAAAATGATGTTCCACTACTAAATGTATATCCGGTATCATCATAATATGCAAATGCACTTTGTACATTATATCCCATTGCGCAGACTTCAGGTTTTATTCGGCCATCATAGGTGGGACCACGCGACGAAAAATACGCCAAATCGCCAAAAACATCAACAGCACCGCAAGAAAGTATGTTATAAGCATCGGAAGGAGCCGATAATGTTCCCGAATCAGGTCCTCTGTTTCCAATAGAATTAACAAGCAGGATACCTAAATCGGCCGCCGTATTAGCCATCACAGTTGTTATACAAGTGGCTCCATCCATATCATCATAAGTATACCAATCTGAGTAAGATAGTGAAGATGAAATAATATCGGCACCCAATTGATCCGCCCATTCAAGCGCGGCGACCCAGTTATCTTCTTCTATCTGATTTTCAAGACCGATATCTTCTGTTTTTGCGAGAATAAATTTCGCGCCAAAAGCCGGGCCGATCAGAGAACCGGGAGAGTATCCTCCCAATACTGACCATGTTGATGTACCATGATTATGCTGGCCACTAAGGTCTTCACCTGGCTCATCCTGAGTATCGTTGTCATTTGCCAGGAAATCATATTCGGCCAATACTCGATTTTCCATATAGGCAGAAACAAAGGTTTCATGGCTTTTTTTAAACCCAGTATCAAGCATGGCAATAATAACACCTTGCCCCTTAAAACCAATTTCATGCAGTACCGGGATATTGAGCATATTTAGTTGATTCCACGATAGTCCATAATCTAGATCTATCTCTATAGAGGGTGTCGTTTTTGGATACATATCATTGCGGTAATTTGGTGGTGGCGATTTCCGAGTATATCTGGCCACCAATTGCAGATTTTTCACAAATGAGAAATTCATTATTTCATTTATTTGATTTTTATCTACCACTAAACTAATGGCGTTAAGCCATCTGGATTTTCTTTTTAATTCCGCCCCGGTGTTTATAATCTGATCAATATAGTCGGCGTTTAATGGTAAATCAGTAAAGACAATAGTATTAATACCATGTTTCAAACGCCTTTTTTGGGTATGTTCATTAATTTCTAT
>JAAERC010000001.1 GCA_024230695.1 Candidatus Zixiibacteriota bacterium | reverse complement strand
TTAGCCAAAAAGTGGGTTAAGCGAGTAGAAGAGATCAGTACAAGTGATTGTATCAGGTGCGGCTCTTGCCAAGGAATTTGCCCGCAAGGAATAGAGATTCCCAAAGTAATGCGCTTATACGATCAGCTTATATGCTTAGGAATGTCAGATGTTGCAAGGCACAAGTATCGTCTTCTTGAAGTGAACGCTTCTAGTTGCGATAATTGTAATGAATGTATGAGCGTGTGTCCAGAGCAGTTTAACATAGGTGCAAAATTATCTGAGGCTCATTGCATTTTAGGCACTGATGTTTTTGATGCAAATCTGAGAAAGAATTGAGAACTAATAAATGGTAATATCTGTAAACCTGGCAGGAATTGATTCAATAAGAGTGCACCATTAGTAATGCACCTATTGAAAGTGCATGCTATGACAATACTGCTTCCGAAGTGCTTAAAGAACGCACCTTAACTTAAGAAAGGAGGAATTACATGGCAAAAGACACATCTGGTTACACAAAAATTGTAGCCAGCAAGTTGTCATCGGACAAACAAGATCAGTTGCGGAATGCGCTGCAGCACGATCTTGTAGTAGCTCTTATCAAATCGGTAAAGGCACAACCACCCGATGTTAATTTGGATGAGATTGAGTTGGTACTGCGGCCCGGACAACAGTTAGAAGATTGGGACGTAGTGGCGGATTGTGGTACGTGTGGCACATGTGGTACGTGCGGTACGTGTGGCACATGCGGTACTAGTTCTCTAGCAGGCGACATCCCGATTGGCGTAGCCAGAAACTTGGGGATCCAACCTTCAATGTCTCTGGACGTCAAGGGCCTAAGAGAAAGTATGTCGAAAATAGCCAATCGTTTGGAACGTAAATAAGTGACTATTGGTGTTGAGTGACTATTCACCTATGGCAATGATCACAATGTCTAAACGTGTTAAGGTACAAATTGAGGCTAATCCTGTGTTGTTCACTGCAGGATCTTTGCTCAATGCTGTCGGTTACAATTCGGATAGTTCTTGGCAATATACACCTATTCGAGCCGCAGTTAGATTAGCTTTGGCAAATACTGCGCAACGCTGGCAGTCTCAATTGGACAAAGATGGCATACTTGGAACATTTCTCAAAGGTAATGGGGCGGTACTTATGGATATCGTCCCATTGATTGGCGGTATTCCAAACTTTGAACCTCTATTGGAGTCGCACCAGTACTCAACCTGCTGGCAGAGCGAATCGAAGAAAGTAGTCAATAATGTTGCGAGATGGCTCCGCTGTTTCTATAGAGAAGAAAGAATTACTCATCTATGGAACAAAGCCGAGCTTGAGTATAAGCAACAAATCAAATTGATTGAGCAGCAGGCAAATGATCTGGCTTGCCTCGCTGAAGAAATCGGCGGGTTAAACAATGATTATTTGAAGATCGTAGTGTGGCCAAATCCCGTTGATGCTATTGGCAGAGGATACAGTCTTTCCTGCACGGATTGTACTTGGCTATTTGTGGGACACCTAACCAGTCCATTTCAGGCAAAACGGTTGCTTGTTCATGAGTTGTTGCACCGTTGGGTAGACCCTATTGCTGAGAGAGAAGCTCTGCTTTATGACCTAGATCCAATGCCCAAGGTATCAGCTCGTTATCGTATGGTGGCTGAAGGATATCCAGATCTGGCAATTTGGATGGCCGAACTCGTAGTGCGTTCACTGACAGCGTGGTACCTTCCTGATCCTCAATTGGCCGTAGGAGATGGGTTAAAGAGGTGGATTGAGCAAGAGGAATCTTATGGCTTTATTGGACTCGGCTCTGTGTATAGCTATTTGGAATCCAAAACCAGTTTTAGTCCAGATGTTATTGACGAATCTGTAGCGATTTTGATTCGTAATATTGGGATCAGTCGCTGAGTTAAAAATATATTTAGTTTCGGGACACTATCCTATTGATTGTGAGGTTTTTTAATTGATAATAATGATTTTAGAAAGGAATGAACATGACATTCAAAGGATATCGGAAAATCAAGGCATCTAAGTTGACCAAAAGCCAGCAATCGCAACTCAGGAAGACGATCCAACACGATCTTGCTTGTGCGATTATACGTTCTATTAAGAATGACCCACCCGAACTTGCTATGAATGAGATCGAGTTGGTGCTTCGACCAGGAGATATCCAGGAACAGTTTGATATGAACACCGCAAATTGCGGAACTTGCGTGACTTGTATTACGTGCATTACGGCCTGAATGACTGAAAACGTCCCCGTGCGGGTCGTAAAAGAATTAGGATTAGAGTCTTGTTGAAAGTCTTTCTTGTTGGGTTGTGTTAGGTTGAGAAGGTGTATAACTGTCTCAGTTCATTGAAAAGATGACAAGTATTGGCAGATCATCGTGCTATTAAATATTGAGCCAAAATAAGTAGGGACAGGTTAGGAGGCAATATTCTCGATCAACTTTGGATGTTATGATGGATAGTGCAGAACCAAATCTCACTAGGAATTCTGATATAAGTATGTTATATTATGTCTCTGTAGACGATTATATAGTTTTATAATAAAAATATTATTTAATGCTTCATAAGGAGTATTTGCAGAGAAAGTCGTATGTGGTCTGCAATAATTATAGAACTTTTCCCATTCTGTTTATTTTTTATTCAAATCAACATCATCAGTATAAATTAATAGTTGATAAAACTATTCTTGATCGGTATGGACATTTGATGCCAAACCTCAAAAATGATGCCGCCCGGAGATTAGATAAAACAGTTTTTGGAGGTTTTGTTAGAAAACTGTTAGAAAATCCGGAATCTGAAGGAAATAGCCCGCAAAAAGAAACTCCCGAAGTCGTTAGACTTCAGGAGCTTAAATTTGGTAGCGGGGAGGGGATTTGAACCCCTGACCTTTGGGTTATGAGCCTGTACAGAAGTCCAAACAGTAGAAAACACCAGACACTAAGAGGCAATAATAGCAACAACTTGGCTTGAGCCTTTTGTCTGGTGTTTTCTCTTATTATCTGTTGTTTTGGCTAATTATGTTAGAAAAATGTTAGAAAGAGGTGTATGTAATTGTCGACAAAATCAAAATCCATATGCTTTTAATATTCTACGCTCTGTACGATTTCTATTCAATAATTGATTGAAATGACAAAGACATTATTGTCATTCAACTTTCTGCTTTATAGTCGCCAACACTCATTCGTTGATTTCGACACTAACTAAAAGTCGTTGACAAATTAATAAGAAACAGACTATTTTCTTGTCATTATCACAATGAGGAGTCTGAAGATGTGTGGGAACTATGGGCATTTATTAGTATTGAGTAATTCATAAGTAGGGACAATTAGTGTTTTCAAAATTAGTTTTGATCCTAACTTACAAAAGATTGCCAATTGTAGCAGCATTTTTTTCGGTTTTGCTGTTAACCGGTACCATATGGCAGGGATTGCGCGTTGATGATTATCACCATAGAGCTGCAATTATCGATCCAGATAGTGGTGGTTATTGTGCAAAAGGCGATCCCGTCCATCTTTTTGCTTTTATGGACGGGGAACCACAGCATACAAAAAAACTAATAGAGAAAGGTCATGCTCCCTGGTGGACCGATCCTGAGGTCAAAATTTCTTTTTTCCGCCCACTAAGTGTTTTGACTCACCTTCTTGATTATAAACTCTGGCCAGATCATCCGGAATTAATGCATGCTCAAAACCTTCTTTGGTTATTCGCCCTTGTTATTGCCGTCGGTTTATTCTATCGCAGATTATTCAGTAAAGGATCATTAATAGCAGCTGGTTTGGCATTAATGTTATTTGCATTCGATGATGCGCATGTCGAAACAGTTAGTTGGATTGCCCAGAGGAATGCGCTTATAGCTATGTTCTTTGGTGTTCTTGCCCTAATTACCTATCATAAAAACAGAGTTGAAGGTTGGAAACCGGGCGCATATTTGTCGCCAGTTTTGTTTTCGCTGGCGATACTTGCCGGTGAAGCTGGTATCACGACGATGGCTTATCTCATTCCTTACACTATCTTTCTCGATTCGCGGAAATGGAGTGAGCGTGTACAGTCCCTCCTTCCATTTTTTATAATAATTCTGATCTGGCGTATTGGCACAACCATGGCTGGATTTAGTGTGGAAAATATGGATTATTATATTAATCCGACCCAACACCCATTGGATTTTATTTTGACAGCACTATTCCGTTTACCAATACTCATTACTGGTTTATTTACACCCATTTCAGCATCTTTGGCATTATATGGTCCCCCTGAAACCTCGCTGCAACTTTTTCTACTTGGATGTATGGTAGTTATTTTGCTTGCTGCAATTTTTTGGCCTTTATTGCGAAAGGATAAGAATGCTCGTTTCTTTGCTACCGCAACTCTATTAGCTTTAGTTCCAAGTTGTGCAGTAGGGCCATCTAACCGCCTGCTAATCTGGAGCAGTTTGGGGATCATGGGATTTCTTTCCTGTATTCTTATCTCCAGTTTCAGCCGAGAGTCAATTTTTCGACCGACATCTCGATTTCTTCGTGTTTTGTGGGGATCAGTTTCAATTCTCATTGTAATTGTACATCTCTTAATTGCACCCGCATTAAGGCCGATATTAGTAAATGGTAGTAAGGAGCTAAGACAGAAGGTATATGTGTCTTTGCCAAATGATCCTACCCTAAGCGAACAGTCAGTTATCATAGTTAATGGCCCACTGGTTTTTGCCGCTTCGCATTTACAGGTTATGCAAGCCGCGGAGAATCTGCCTGTACCGAAACATACAAGAATATTGTCGCCAAGTTTTGCTTCTGTTGAATTAAATAGGCCTGATGATTATACGCTCATCTTACATCCAGACGGTGGCTACCTAATAGATATTTTAGATGCTCTGGTTTGCTCTCGTGACAAACCATTTATTGTTGGGCATAGAGTAGAGCTTTCAGATTTAAATATTAAGGTGCTTTCGATTACATCGGATGGTCGACCAGAAAGTATTGCTTGTCAATTTAGAGTTCCCCTCGAAGATAATTCACTGCGCTGGATTTTCTGGCAAGATGGTAGATATAAATCATGGACACTGCCCAAGATTGGCCAGAAAGTGAAACTGCCCCCCTCATTACTTTTTTGATAAAGTATATTCGGTTTAGCCATATGCAAAACCCCGATTAGTTATTTCTGTTAGAAAATAGTTAGAAAAATCGAAAGATATCTTTTGCTGATATTTGTAATGCTTTGATCTTTAACACGTTAGCTTTTTGATAATGACTGTTGACCTTCGGGCTGGTAACTTTAACGTCGTTGCACTATGCGAGAGTTTTGTAACTTATTGTGAAATAGTCATTTATTGGTAGCGGGGAGGGGATTTGAACCCCTGACCTTCGGGTTATGAGCCCGACGAGCTACCAGACTGCTCCACCCCGCGATCAGTTGTGCAATATATAGGTTACAATTCGTTTGTCAAGTGATTGATTTGCTTATTTTGTAAGGGAGCTTGGAGGAAAGACTGAATAATATAGTTGTTATATATCCTTATTATGAAATGATATCATTTTGCCCAAATCATAGGCCTGAGATAGCTTATCCTGTTTCTCTTTCAAATCAGAAAGATTGTTTATTCCCTCAGCCATAAATTCACCGGCCATTGTTATTCCTAAATGGCCAAAGTAATGACTAAAAGTATCAATAATATGTTGATTCTCATTTTTAGAATTTCCGGCTCGAATTGCAATACCAATACCCATTTTCCCATCAGGCACAGGTGTTTCTCCGGTTTTGGCATTACAGAGCGGCAAAGACCTGTCAATGAAAACCTTCATTTGGCCGGTCACATCACCCCAATAAGATGGTGATGCCAGAATTACTATATCTGCTTCAGTAATAGCTTTAATTAGAATATCCATATCGTCTCTTTGGACGCATCTCCCGCTTATTTCACAGCTATTACATCCTTTGCAAAATCCAATATCCATTTTGTCTAATATATACTTATCAACTTCAATATTTTCGCAATCAAGACCCCTAATTACTTTAATGCAAATAGATGCTGTACTTCCATTTTCATTAGGACTTCCAATAATACAAATTGCCCTCATAAACAAACCTTTACTCAATCAAATCTTATTCAATATCGATCTTAAGTGCCCCAGTCTTTCGTTGATACCAACCTGGCCCATATCTATCTTTATTATTGGGGTTTGGCCAAGTGAAAACTCCATCGGATAAGTCACCACTCTGCGCCAGCTTTCGATCTGCGGACGCTGGAATTGGACAGATTCCTTGAATATCAATTTGGTCATACCTGATTTTGAGACGATTTTTTCTATCTCATGCGATGCCGCCGAAATTCTGACCGCGCCAGCTTCGATAAGATTAGCCACCGGTACTGGAAGTTTTCCAAAACGGTCTTCGATATTATCTCGAATCGATTCGATTTCAGACAGCTTTTTCGATCCGGCGATTTTTTGATACAGCTCGACTTTCTGCTCACGGTCGCGCATATATTCAATGGGAATTATAATCTCAATATCAATATCTAATTTCGTATCAGGTGGTTTGATGATTTCTTCACCCTTTAATTCACCAATTGCCTCTTCAAGAAGTTTGGTGTAAAGATCAAATCCGACCTCTTCGATAAATCCCGATTGCTGTGCCCCAAGAATATT